>CAJAYO010000034.1 GCA_903948415.1 uncultured Opitutia bacterium
GGCCCTCGTCCGCAGCGCCGTCGCGATCATCGCCGGCGCCGCCGTCGTCGAAGTCTCCGGCGGGGTGCGTTACGAGACGCTGCGCGACTACGCGTTGCCGGGCGTGGACGTCATCAGCGTCGGCGCACTCACCCACTCGGCTCCGGCGGCGGACCTGAGTCTCACCCTATTGCCCTCGGGGCAGGGGCGCGGTTGACTCGATCACGAGCGCGGACAGATTCGGCTCGCCATGAAGACCACTAAGCTCCGTCCAGTCCCGCGTTCGCGTGCTGTGGCGCGGAGTTTGGCTACGAAGAAGAAGCCGGCGCAGCCCGCCGGCCAGCCGTGGTCTCCGCCAGATTTTGCGAAGCGGCTGCGCGAAGATTTCGACGGGAAGATCCAGTCGTTTAGTTACGTGGACTATCTGGAGCGGTGAGCACCTACGCTGATACGTCGTTTCTCCTGTCGTATTTCGGGCAGGATGCGAAGACGCCTCTGGCGCACAAGCATGCCGCAGGTTGGACCCAGCCACCGCGCATCGCGTGGACACTTTTCGGCGAGTTGGAGTTCAACAACGCAGCGCGGGCCTTGGTCTTTGTCGGCAAACTCGATGCTGGCCGACTTGGGGCAATGCAGGCCCGGGTGCGCGAGGATTTGCGCGGGGGCATTTTGACGAGAACAGGGCTGCCGGCCGATTTGCACTACCGGACCGCCGAAAGCATTTCAGCCGCGCACACGGCGCGGTTGGGCGGGCGGACGCTCGACCTTCTTCATATCGCGGCCGCGCAGACGCTCGGAGCGCGGGAGTTCCTCAGTTTCGACGGACGCCAGTGCGAGCTCGCTACGTTATGCGGTCTCCGTATCGCTCCATAACCGTGCGCGCCACGCCATGAAGATCATCCGCACCGACTGCCTGGTGATCGGCGCCGGCCTCGCCGGCTCGGCCTACGCCCTCCACGCGGCGCGCGCGGGCCTGGCCGTGGAGCTGTTGTCGCTCGCCGAGCCGCTCGTCGCCAACAGCGACTGGGCGCAGGGCGGGATCATTTACGACACGACGCCGGACCCGGCGTTGCTCGCCCGCGACATCATGGAAGCGAGCGACGGCACCGCGAATCCCGCGGCCATCGACCAACTCGTGCGCGAAGGTCCCGCGGCAGTGAAAGAGCTGCTCCTCGACGAACTGAACGTCGGGTTCGACCGCGATGCCGCGGGCGCGCTGGATTTCACGCGCGAAGGCGGGCACAGCGCACGGCGGATCATCCACGCGAAGGACACCACCGGGCACGCCATCCTCGCGACGATCGCCGCCCGCGTCGATGCGACGGCCGGGATCACGCGGCGCATCGGGTTCTCCGCCGTCGATCTCCTCACGCTGTCGCACAACACGGACGGCATCGCCGACCGCTACGCGCCGCTCACGTGTTTCGGCGCCTACGTCCTCGACACGGCGACCGGCGAGGTCTGCGCCATCGTCGCGAAAAAAACGGTGCTCGCCACGGGGGGACTCGGGCAGATTTTCCTCCATTCGACGAACCAACCGGGCAGCGTCGGCCACGGGCTCGCCATGGCCTACCGCGTCGGCGCGCGGCTCATCGACCTCGAATACGTCCAGTTTCACCCCACGGTTTTTTTCAAGAAGAACACCCCGCGGTTTCTCATCACCGAGGCCCTGCGCGGCGAAGGCGCGGTGCTCGTCAACAGCCGCGGCCAGCGCTTCATGGACGCGCTCCACCCACGCGGCTCGCTGGCCCCGCGCGACGTGGTCTCGCGCGCGATCCATCAGGAACTCGCCACCAGCGGCGAGGCGTGCGCGTGGCTCGACCTCTCGGCGATGACGCCGGACTTTATCCGCGGGCATTTTCCCGCCATCACGGCGCGCTGTGCGGAACTCGGCGTCGACATCACGCGCGAGCCGATCCCGGTGGTGCCGGCGGCGCATTTCGCGTGCGGCGGCGTGCACGCCGATCTCGCCGGGCGCACGAACGTGCTCCACCTCGCGGCCATCGGCGAAACGGGCTGCACCGGCTTGCACGGGGCCAACCGGCTCGCGAGCACCTCGCTGCTCGAATGTCTCACCAGCGCCAAGGCCGCGGCGCACGCCGATACCGCGGAAATCCAAACCCCGCACCGCGAGTTCCGCCTGCCCGATCCGCGTCCCTGGGAGAGTCCGACGCGCGAGGCCGATCCGGTGCTCGTGCGCCAGGACATGCAGCAAATCCAAAACACGATGTGGAACTACGCCGGCGTCGTGCGCTCGCCCAAACGGCTGCGCCGCGCGCGCCGCATTCTCCTCGAACTGCGCGAGGAGATCCAAAGTTTCTACCGCGGCTGCCGGCTGACGCGCGACGGCATCGAATTGCGCAACGCGATCCAGACCGCGTTGCTCGTCGTCCACGCGGCGTCGCTCAACCCGCGGAGCAAGGGCTGCCACTACGTGGTCGAGGAAGCGTAGGGCGGGGCCTCCGACCCTCCCCGGGTTGGCTCGCGGTGCCGCGCTGCCGGGGCGCCGGGCGGGTCCGCACCCTCCGCCCTGCGTCGCGCCCGGCAGGGCCCGCAGACGCGGGCGCTCGATGGGCTTCGGCCGCAACCCGTTCATCCCGGGAACACGGCACGCGTCGCGGTTTTCGTGCGCAGCGTGGGCGGTGAGGAGGTCGAACCGGTCTTCGCCCCCGCACCGAAGCGCCACCGGGGGCGAAGACCCAGCCCGGTGGGGGCGACCCCGCGTTTGGCGACAACCACCGCCGCGCGCAGACCGGCCGGCCCCATCGCGAAACGGTGGGTGGGCGCTCACGGGCCCGCCCCACCGCCGCCTCCTCCGGCTGGGGCTGCCGGATGAGGGCCTTGTCATCGCCGACCCGGGCGGTATTCGCCGGTCAGCGCGGCGGCGAGCCCGCAGCGGCCCTCCAGGCGGGAGGATGGCTGGGTCCACGTTTGGGTCGGCCCGCCCTGCGCCGGCCCTGCGCCGCAGGGGCCGGATCCGCTCGCGCGGCGCGGAAGGCGCGAGCGGTCAACCCGCGGCAGCGCGGGCGCGCGCCTGTTCGAGGATGGCGAGCAGCGCGGCGAAATCCTCGTCGCGTGTCCGGCTCTCGATGATGAAGTCGAACTTGTGCGCCTCGCGCAGTTCGCGTTCGGCGGTCCGCATGCGCCCGGCGATCTCGTCTTCGTGGTCCTGGGCCCGGCTCCGCATGCGGTCGACGAGCCGCTCATGATCGAGGACGATAAACACGGTGGTCATGCGCCGGCCGAGGAGGGGGTTTTCCCGCGCGGCGCGGCGAAAACTTTCCACGCCCTGCACGTCCACGCTGAGCACGAGACTCTGGCCGCGCGCGAGCGGCTCGAGCACACTCGACTTGAGCGTGCCGTAGCGGCGCTCGCCGTGGACCCACGCCCACTCGAGAAAATCCTGGGCCGCGAGCCCGGCGTCGAACTGTTCGGGCGTCAGAAAATGGTAGTGCACGCCGTTGATCTCGCCCGGGCGCGGCGCCCGGGTGGTGGTCGTGACGACCCGCTCAAACTCCGGATGCTCCGCCACGAGGCGGTCGCACAACGTGCTTTTTCCGGAGCCCGCCGGGCCGGCGATGACGAGGAGGACGGGGGTGAAGGGAACAGACATCGCGGCGCAGGGATACGGTTCAGTAGGAAAACGCGACGACGGAGAGCACGGCGCCGTAGGCCGCGACGGCACTGCCGACCAGCCGGGCGCGGCCCGGGCGCGCAAAAAGCCACGACAGAAAATCCCGCATCCGCCACGGCTGGGCCCCGAGCCACACGGCCAGCGCGAGCGCGAGGTAGACGAACGAAACCAACAGCAGCCGCTGCGGCTTGTCGTATTCCATATACGCGGCGTCGAGCAGCGGCATCGCGGCCATCAGCACGAGCACGCACCCGCCGCGCACGGCGAGAAAATCGGGCACGCACTTGAACGAGAGGGCGGCGATCGCGGCGAAGGCAAAGAAAAGGATCTTCCGGTATTCGCCGAAGTCGGCCGGCGAGAGATGCCAGATGCCGTAGAGAAACCACGCCGCGCCCGTGCTGAAGAGCACGTAGGTGGCGAGCGGCGACCGCGGAAACGCTTTCAGCACCGCGGCGTAGCCCGAATGGCCGAGCACAAGCGGCAGACCGAGCACGAGCAGAAGCAGACCGGGCAGGAGCGTGGCGAGGGTGAGACTCATCGGAGATGTGAAGAGCGGAGAGCTGAGCGCTGGGCGACGGGAGTCGAGCCGCAGGATGCGAGCAGGAAAAAACGTTTCTGGCTCCCAGCTCGGGGCATTGGGCGCCCGGCTTTCAGTGCTCCACCCCCGCCAGCACCAGCTCGCCGTAGAGCGTGCTCACGCTTGCGCGCTCGATTTTCAGCGGCACCAGCGTGCCGATCAGGCGCGGGTTCGCGTCGAAGATGCACACGCGGTTGCCGCGCGTGCGCCCGGTGAAGCGCGTGCCGGTCTTGTCCGGGCCCTCCACGAGCACTTCCTCCACTGTGCCGACGAGCAGCGCGCTACGGCGGAGGGAGTTCGCCTTGAGGATTTCGAGGAGCGCCTGGTTGCGCGCTTCCTTCACCGTGTCGGGGATCTGGTCGCCGAGCCCGGCCGCGGGCGTGCCGGTGCGGATCGAGTATTTGAAGACGTAGGCCATGTCGTAGTTGCAGGCCTCGAAGAGCTCGCGCGTCTGCTGAAACTCTTCCTCGGTCTCGCCCGGGAAGCCCACGATCACATCCGTCGAGAAAACCATGTCGCTCCGCACAGCGCGCAGGGCGTCGACGATCTCCCGGTAGCGCTCGCGGGTGTAGGGGCGGTTCATCGCCCGGAGGATCCGGTTGCTCCCGCTCTGCATCGGCAGGTGCACGTAGCCGCAGAGTTTCGGCAGGCGGCCATACGCCGCGACGAGGTCGTCTTTGAAACCGCGCGGGTGAGGGGAGGTGAAGCGGATGCGCGCAAGGCCCTCGATGGCCGACACTTTTTCCAACAACTGCACGAAGGGTGAAATTCCGTCCGTATGCGTGTAGTCGCGCCGGCCGTAGCTGGTGACGATCTGCCCGAGCAGCGTGACCTCGCGCACCCCGCGGGCGGCGAGGGCGCGGCATTCGGCCACGATGTCGTCCATGGGGCGCGAGCGTTCGTCGCCGCGCGTCTTCGGGACGATGCAGAAGGCGCAGTCCATGTTGCAGCCCTGCTGGATCGAGACGAAGGCCGTGATCTGGCGCTCCATCGCACCGTTCGCATCCGGCTCGGGCGCGAGGTGGTCTTTGATCGTGTTCTGCGAGCCCGCTTCCTCGCCGATGTCGACGATCGTCTCGCCCATGGGTGCGCCGGCGTCGCGGGCCGCGCGCAGATTGTCGAGGTAGTCCGGCACCTGGTGGAATTTTTGCGTGCCCACGATCAGGTCCACATCGGGCAACTGGTCGAGGAGGGAGGCCCCGCGGTTTTGCGCCATGCAGCCGAGGATCCCGAGGACAAAGTCGGGCTGTTTCTTTTTTCGGGCCGAGAGATTTTCGGCCTTGGCGATGGCCTTTTGCTCGGCGGCATCGCGCACGGAGCAGGTGTTGAGCAACAGCACGTCGCAGTTGTGCTCATCCGCCACGATGCGGTAACCCCGGGCACGCAGCATCGCCGCGACCGCGTCGCTGTCGCGCTCGTTCATCTGGCACCCGTAGGTTTTGATATGGACCCGGTTCATCCGTGGGAGGGTTGTGGATAGAGGAGACCGAGGAAGGGTCAACGCGGGATTCCTCGGCGGCCCGGCTCGCGGGGGCTTCGGCCGCGTGGCGCCGGGCGGTTCGCCCCGGACAGAGGGCCCCGCCCGCGGCAGCGCGGGGGGCGCGCAGACCGGCGGGCGGGGTGGGGGCGGGGGCGGGGCCAGGGGAAAACCCTCGGGGTGACCGCACCGCCGCCGGACTAGACGGCTTCGACCAGTCCGAATCCCTCAACACCGCCACCGGCCGCACCGACCGCCCCATCAACCTCTCCGCCCGGCTCGCCGTCGGTGCCTCCACCGCCCCGGTCGGCAGCGCCACCGCCACCGGCGTCGCCCTCGTGGAAATCAACGAAGTCCCGTGACGGAGCCGCGGTTACGCCCACGCCCCACTCACGCGCTTGCCGCGGCGTCCGCCTGCGCCACCCTCACGCCGTGCGGCGCCTCTCGTGGGCTCCGCGGTAACTTCCATGCCTTCACTCTCCCGCCGCTTCGCCCTTCTGCTGCTCCTCGCCGGGAGCGCCCGCGCCGCCGTCCCCGCGCCCGATGCCCTCGTCCTCGTCGCCGGCGATCTGCACTCCGCCTACGACCGCACCGCGCACTTGCTCGCGCGCGTCGACCGGATCCGCGCCGACCATCCCGGCGTGCCCGTCGCGGTGATGATCAACGGCGACACCTTCGAACTCGGCAACGCCGTCGCGAAACGCAGCGCCGGCGCCGTGGAATTCGCCCTCTTCACCGCGCTCGCCGCCCGCGGCCCCACCGTCGTCAACCTCGGCAACCACGAACCCGAATTTCACGGCGTCGCCGAAACGGTCGCGAAAATCCAGGCCACCGGCGCGCTCGTCCTCGGCGGCAACGTGCTCCACCCGTCCACCCGCCAGCCCTACGCACCCGCCACCGCGCGCCTGAAACTGGGCCCCCACGAAGCCGTCGTCGTCGGGATCACCACCGACCGGCTGTCCACCTTCCGCCTCGCCGTGCGACCGGAGCTCGACCTCGCCGATCCCGTCGTCTGGGCGAAACAAAATCTCCCCGCGCTCTTCCGCGATGCGCCGCTCCCCATTTTGCTGACGCACACCGGCCTCAAGGCCGACCGCGCCCTCCTGCCCCTCGTGCCCGACGGCACGCTCTTCGCCGGCGCGCACGACCACCTGCGCTTCGTGCACCGCGCGGGCCGCACGGTGTATTTTCACTCGGGCAGCTGGACGGAATTCATCTCCGTCGCCCGCCTGCGGGTCACCGCTGCCGGCCCCACGTGGGAGGTCGAACAACAGCGCATTGGCCCGGATGATCCGGTGGACGCAGCCCTCGCCGCGCTCATCCGGGCCACGTTCGCCCAACATCTCACCGCTGAGGAAACCGCCGTCGTCGGCCGCACCCCGCGCGCCCTGGGGCCGACCGAGGCCGCGCATTTCGCCGTCGAGGCCGCCCGCCGCGCCGCCGGCGCCGATGTTGCGCTGGTGGGTGCGACGACCTTCGGCGCCGGCCTGCCCGCCGGCGAGGTGTCGCGCTTCGCCCTCGACGCCTGCGTGCGTTTCGACGGCCCGCTGTTCGCCGCCGAAGTCGACGGCGCCTGGCTGAAAACCCTCCTCGCGCGCTGCAACCAGGGCCCGGATACGCCCTGGGCCGACCGCGCCGGCGAAAACCTCGTCGCCGCTGCGTCCACCGCCCCCGTTCCCGGCCGGCGCTACCGGTTCGTCACGACCGACTGGGTCGCGAAGAACGCCAAAACTTATCTCGGCGAAGCCGCCCCCGCGCTCACGGAAGTGCGGGCCCTGAAGCTGAAAGCCGCGGTCATAAGTGCCCTCGTCGTTGCGCCCTGATGTGAAACCCTTCGCCCTCCGCCCGCTGGTTTTTCTGCTCGCGCTTCCGCTCGCGGCGCAGACGCCCGCGCCCAAAACGGCGCCCGCCGACCCCACGGCCGACGAACTTTTCCGGCTGGGCCAATCGCTCTTCGACCAGCTCGCTCCGCCCGAGATCAAGGCCCAGTATGAGTTTCCGTCCCAAGAACAATGGGACGCGTTTGCCGTGCGCCTGCAGGGGGCGCTCGAAGGCGGTTCGCTCGCAGAGCTCGCCGCCTACGAAGCCGAAGCCCGCGCCGCCCTCGCCGGCCTGCGCCTGCTCCCCGGTTACGCAGACTACGCCGACTGGCTCGAGCAGCGCATCGACGAAATCCAGGGCGCAAAACAGGCCGCCGCCCCGCTCCCGCCCCCCAAGCCGCTCCCGCCCGGGGCCAAACCGCCGCCGCGCGTCGTCCCGCTCCTGCCGCACTACGACCTCTGGCTCGCCCGCGTGCGGGCACGGCCGCTGCCGGTCAACGCCGCGCGCCTCATGCCGCGCCTGCGCGCCGCGTTCACCGCCGAAGGCGTGCCGCCCGAACTCGCCTGGCTCGCCGAGGCGGAGAGCTCCCTCAACCCCGCCGCCCGCAGTCCCGTCGGCGCCAAGGGGCTGTTTCAATTCATGCCGGACACCGCCAAAGCGATGGGCCTGGGCACCTTTCTCCCCGACGAACGCACCGACCCGGACAAATCGGCCCGCGCCGCCGCCCGCTACCTGAAGACGCTGCACGGCCAATTCGGCAGCTGGCCCCTCGCCCTGGCCGCCTACAACGCCGGCGAAGGCCGCGTGCGCCGCGCCCTGACCGCCCGGGGCGCAAAAGACTTCGCCGGCGTCGCCGCTGCCCTGCCCGCCGAGACGCGTATGTATGTGCCGAAAGTCTGCGCCCTCGTCGCCGTGCGCGCCGGCGTGGCGCCGGAAAAAATTGCGGCCCCGAAGTAGGGCGGACTTCAGTCCGCCGCCCGTGCGAAAACCCGGCCCACCCGGCCTCGCTTCACGGCGCCTCGACGTAGCCGTGCTTGATCGCGTAATGCACGAGCTCGGCGGGCTCGCGGAGCCCGAGTTTTTCTTTCAACAGCGTCAGGTGATTCTGGATCGTCTTGCTGCTGACCTGGAGCCGCTCCGCGAGGGTCTTGGAATTTTCTCCGCGGGCAAAACCCCGGAGCACCTCGCGTTCGCGCGCGGTCAGATTGATCGCCAGGGTGCGGCCCTCGTCGACCATCTTGTCGACGAGCAACCGGGCGCTGGCCTGGCAGTAATATTTTTCCCCGCTGAGCACGGTGGAGATCGCGGTGCGCAACGTCGCCAGATCGGAACGCTTCATCACAAATCCGTGGACTCCGAGCGACACCGCCTCGCGCACGAGGTGCCCCTGCTCGCTGGAGGACACAAACAGCCAGCGCGTGCGCGGGAGCTTGGGCCCCACGGCCCGGACCAAATCGAAACCGCGCCCGTCCGGCAGCATCCAGTCGACGATGGCGAGATCCGGCTGCTCGCGCACCAAGGCCACCTGTCCTTCGGCCACCGTGGTGCAATCGGCGGCGAGGGTGAGCCCAAGATCGTCGCGCACGAGGTGGGCGAAGAGCTGGCGCACCATGATGTGATCCTCGACGAGGACGACGCGGGCCGGGGGTTTTTTGTCGTGCATGGCGAAGTTTAGCGCAAACGCCGCCACAATGCCCGGGCCGGTGCGAAAAGAAACCGGGAAATTATCCCGGTTCATCGGGAGCGGTGCCCCGTCTGGGCGCGCCGCCGATGCCGACGCGGTCGGCCCCAGTCCAGCCGGAGCGACCCGCCGATGTGCCCAGCAGGCAGAAAGCTTCTCCTTGCGGAGCCAAATTCGCTCCCTTCCACTCCGCCATGGGATTTTTCGACCGCTTTTCCGCGAAGAAACCGGCACCGACTCCGGCGCCGGCCAACGGCTCCGATGCCACGCACGCCGCCCAGGCCGCCGCCGCGGCTTCGGCCACACCTGCGGCTCCCGCCCCCGCGGGCGGCGCCAAGGCCCTCCTCGCCACCGCCCGCGAGAAACTCACCGCCAAAGACCTTCCCGCCGCCCTCGCCCTCTACGAAGAGGTGCTCGCCAGTTCCGCCGGCGACCGGCCCGACGTCCTCGTCGCCATCTCCGGCGATCTCGGTTCGCACGGCCACGTCGCGGAAATCGTCGAACTCGTCGCCCCGCGTTACGACGCCGAGCGCCACGGTCCCGCCACCGGCCTCAACCTCCTCCAGGCCTACCTCGCCCTGCGCAACGTCGACGCCGCGCAGCACGTCCTCGACATCCTCTTCGGGCTCCAACGCCCCGAACTTGAGGAGCGCCTCTACGGTTTCTCCAACGCCATCGCGGAGATGATCGCGACGCCCCACGCCGCCCCGCCCCCCGGCGTCGTCGGCGGACCCGTGGCCGGCGCCGACGCGCCGAAAGTCTCCCTCGTCAGCATCAGCAAACCGATCTGGTTTTACGGCCTCGAAGCGATGGCCGCGCAGCTGCTCCCGCCGAAAGAGGGCCGCCTCCGCCGCGTCGCCTTCGCCCAGCTCGCGCTGCCCGGTTATCCCGACCTCGCCGCCGCCATGAAAAAACCCGAGGACGAACTCGGCCGCCTCTCCCGCGCCCTGCCGCTGTGGCTCGCGGAGGCCTTTTATTTTTCCCCGTCCTACGCGCCCGTCGCCGCCATCGCCGTGATGCATCCGGCCGACGGCGCGCCCGCCCACCCGGTGATTTTCGGCGCCGAGTGGACGACGGAAAACCTCCGCCAACTCGTCGACACGAGCGACGGGGGCGTCGATTTCATCGTCACCGGTGCGCTGCGGGCCAACGCGGGCGATTACGAGGCGCTCTTGCGCGTGTGGGACGTTAAAACTTTCCGCGAGCGCAAGACCTTCACCGCCCGCTGGACGCCCGTCACGGCCGACGAGGCGCTCGCGCGGCTCCACGCCGACGTGCGCGCATTCATGGAATGGTCGCCCGCCAGCGCCGCCTTCGCCTACGTGCCGCCGGCCA
>CAJAYO010000035.1 GCA_903948415.1 uncultured Opitutia bacterium
GGCGAAGAAGAGAACCGGAAGCACGGCGTTGTCGCGCACGGCGTGCTTGGTGCAAAGATCGTAGCACCCGAGGAAAAAAGCGGAGACGAGACTGGCGGCGATCCACGGCATGGAGCGGGCTGGTGTGGAGGTAAGTGCGGCGGGCGGCAAGGTTCGCCCATGCGCCCGTGAGCAGTCCTGTGTTTTGTCGATGATTCACCCAGGGCCCCTTCGGCGCGCCCTGACCCCTTCGGCTCGCCCCTCGCGGGAGCATTTCCCGCTGGGAAACGGGCGGCGGGTCCGGCCGAAGAGCTCCGCCCCCGCGCTTGAGTGAGGCCGTGACCTGTCTAGCGTGCCTGCGTTCGCCCTCCCACCATGAAGAAACGTCTGCTCACCCTCAGTCTTTTGGCCTTCACCCTGGCCGGACTTCGCGCGCAAGCCGTGTCGCCCGCCGAGCTCGCAACGGCCGCCGCTTATCTGGAAAAAACCCGCGCCGGCGTGCTCGCCGCCACCACGGGCCTCTCCGAAGCCCAGTGGAAATTCAAGGCCGCCCCCGCGCGCTGGTCGGTCGCCGAGACGCTCGAGCACATCGCCTCGTCCGAGGACATGCTCATGGGCATCGTCAAAGACCAGGTGATGAAAGCGCCGCCGCGCCCCGCCGGCGAGGACGTGAAGGCGATCGACGATTTCGTGCTCACCGCGATCCCCGACCGCACGCAGAAAGCCAAGGCGCCGGAGCCGCTCGTCCCGACCAACCGCTACGGCTCGCCCGACGATGCCCGCACGCACTTCGCGTCCAGCCGCGCCGCGACGGTGGCCTTCCTGAAGGCCACGCCCGGCCTGCGCGACCACGCGATCGACTCGCCGCTCGGCAAGAAACTCGACGGCTACCAATGGCTCCTCTTCATCGCCGCCCACTCCGAGCGCCACACCAAGCAAATCGAGGAAGTGAAAGCCGACGCCGGCTTCCCGAAGAAATAGGCGGAGCCCCGCAGAGAACCGCGAGGGCGAGCCGGGCAGCTCACCCGGAGTTGGGCGGCCAGCGCGGTTCGCCCCTGGCGAGAGTCAGGACACGACCCCGTCCCGGCTCCGGCTTCGCGCGTTTCGATGAAGTTGCGGCAAGTCTCCGTCAGGTTGAACTCGTTCCTGGCTGCCACGGCCTCGCGAAATGCTTCGAACGAGGCTTGCCCGGGCGCGCCTTCGCCCAGGCTTTCCCACCGGCCCACCAAACGATCAGACAGCGCTTCGGCCGTCGCACCGTGGGTCTCGCTGGATTGCGTCATTTCGTCGGCTCTGCGGGCCCCGAGGCCGAAAGGGACGTGTTCCCGGGTCGCGTGGAGCCGGTCGTGATAGGCGCTGATAGAACGCGATGCAGCGATGCGCAGGCGGGGATGATTACTCGATTCGTTCGATTGCACTCAGCCGGATTTCGCGGACGGCGTGGTCGGCCCAGTAAGAAACGAGCCAGTCGCCGACCATTTTGACTTGGTGAACGCTTCCGTCTTCGGCCGGGGCTTCGAAATCACCGGACAAGGACGGTTGGCGGACGAGTCGTTGAATAAAATCCTCAACCCGGCGTCGGTCGGGCCGACGCATGCTGCGCAACACCTCGAAAACCGTCAGCGGCGCGACGACTTCGTAGGGGCGGGGAAAGCTCATTCAAGCGGCCACTCGCACCAAACCACGTCGCGTGGCACGCAGGCGCACGCTGCGGCCGGCATCCACTTCGTGATCGGCCGCGGCAAGCTTGCGGCGGAACGCGGGATCCTTTGTGCGCAGGTAGGCGAGGAGATACCGCTGGTCGGCGCGCGTGCATTGATCGACAAGAGATTTTAGCTCGGTGCGGGACATGGCTTGAATTTTGCCGCCGGTGGGCCGGAGTCAAGTGAGTGAGTCTGCGGCCCGACTACACTGTGCTACCCCGCCGCCCGGATCTTGATGAGGAGGTCTTTGCTTTCCACGGTGTCGCCGAGGGCGATGTGGAGTTCGGCGACGACGCCATCGCACGGCGCGTAAACCGTGTTCTGCATCTTCATCGCTTCCATCATGAGCAGCTTGTCGCCCTTCGCGACTTTGCTGCCGACGGACACGGAAAGCGTCGCGATCAGACCGGGGATCGGGGCGGCGACGTGCGTCACGTCGGCGAGATCGGCCTTCGGGCGGGCCTTTGTTTTTGGCGTGATCGTCTTGTCGATGATGAAGGTTTCGCGCGCGGTGCCGTTCAGTTCGTAGCTGATCGTGCGCCGGCCGTCCTTGTCGGCCGGGCTCACGGAAATCAGGCGGATGATGAGCACCTTGCCCTCCTCGATGTTGACGGAGATTTCCTCGCCGGGCTTGAGGCCGTAGAAAAAGGCGGACGTCGGCAGGACGGAAACGTCGGAGTAGGTGTGGAGGTGTTTGGCGAAATCGGCGAACACGCCCGGATACATCAGGTGCGAATAGAGGTCGTCGTCGGTGACGGTGCGTTTGAGTTTCTCGGCGAGGTCGCCGCGGGTTTTCGTGAGGTCGAGCGCGGCCGCCGAGGCGGAGTTTTTCTTTTTCGTATCGGCGAGATATTTCGCGCGGGCTTCCTTGTGGCGTTTTTCGCCGAGGACGACGAGGGAGACCTGCTCGGGCCAGCCGCCTTCGGGCCAGCCGAGGCCGCCGCCCATCATGTCGATCACGGACTCGGGGAACGGAATGGAGCCGGGCTCGAGGTTGACGACGTCGGCGGCCTTGATGCCGCGGCTGAAGAGGAAGAGGGCCATGTCGCCGACGACCTTGGAGGATGGCGTGACCTTCACGATGTCACCGAAGAGCTGATTCACGTCGGCGTAGCCGTGGGCGATCTCGGGCCAGCGGTGGGCGACGCCCATGGAGGCGGCCTGTTCCTTGAGGTTGGTGTATTGGCCGCCGGGCATCTCGTGGAGATAGACTTCGGCGGAGCCGCTCTTCGGCGCGGTGTCGAAGGGCGCGTAATAGGCGCGCACGGCCTCCCAGTAGTCGGCAAAGTCGTTGAGCGCGGGGAGATCGAGCTGCGTGGCGCGCGGGGTGTGCTGGAGGGCGGCGACGATGGAGTTGAGGTTGGGCTGCGAGGTGCTGCCGCTCATCGAGGCGAGGGCGAGATCGACGACATCGACGCCGGCATCGGCGGCGCGGAGGACCGAGGCGGAGGCGATGCCGCTCGTGTCGTGGGTGTGGAAGTGGATCGGCAGGCCGACCTCTTCCTTCAGGGCCTTGACCAGTTTCTGCGCGGCGTAGGGCCGGCAGAGCCCGGCCATGTCCTTGATCGCGAGGAAGTGCGCGCCCATTTTTTCCAGCTCCTTCGCGAGGCGGACGTAGTATTTGAGCGAGAACTTGTCGCGCTTCTCGTCGAGGATGTCGCCGGTGTAGCAGAGGGCGGCCTCGCAGATGCCGTGGGTCGCGTTGACGGACTCCATCGCGACGCGGAGGTTGGGCAGGTAGTTGAGCGAGTCGAAGACGCGGAAGATATCCATGCCGTTCGCCGCGGCGTGTTTCACGAAACCGGCGACGACGTTGTCGGGGTAGTTGGTGTAGCCGACGGCGTTGGCGCCGCGGAAGAGCATCTGGAAACAGATGTTCGGCACGCGGGCGCGGAGCTGGCGGAGGCGTTCCCACGGGTCCTCGTTGAGGAAACGCATCGCGGTGTCGAAGGTGGCGCCGCCCCACATCTCGAGGGAGAACAGTTGCGGGGTCCGGTGGGCGAGGGCGTCGGCCGCGGCGAGCATGTCGTAGCTGCGGACGCGGGTGGCCATGAGCGACTGGTGGGCGTCGCGCCAGGTGGTGTCCGTGATCAGGAGTCGCTTTTGCTTCAGCGTCCAATCGGCAAAACCCTTCGCGCCGAGTTGGAGCAGGAGCTGGCGCGAGCCGGGGGCCGGGGCGACGCGGTGGTCGTAGGCGAGCAGCGGGGCGGGGGTGAACGGTTTCTCGGGACGGTAGCCCTTGGCGTGCGGGTTGCCGTTGACGATGACGTTGCCGAGGAAGTTGAGGAGTTTGGTGGCGCGGTCGCGGCGGGGCTTGAAGGCGAACAGCTCGGGGGTGGTGTCGATCAGCGTGGTCGTCGCCTGGCCGGCGCGGAACTGCGGGTGCGCGATGAGATTCTCGAGGAAAGGGATGTTGGTTTTGACGCCGCGGATGCGGAACTCGGAGAGGACGCGGCGGGCGCGGTTCATCGCGATTTCGTAGGTCTGTGCGCTCGTGATGCTCTTCACGAGGAGGGAGTCGTAGAACGGCGTGATGACGGCGCCGGAGTAGCCCATGCCGCCGTCGAGGCGGACGCCGAAGCCGCCGGGAGAGCGGTAGGCGAGGATACGGCCGTAGTCGGGGATGAACTTGTTTTCCGGATCCTCGGTGGTGATGCGGCACTGGATGGCGTAGCCGTTGCGCGGAATCTCGGTCTGATAGGGCATGCCGACCTCGGGAGAATGGAGCGCGTGGCCCTGCGCGATGAGGATCTGGGCGCGGACGAGGTCGAGGCCGGTGATGACCTCGGTGACGGTATGTTCGACCTGGATGCGCGGGTTCA
>CAJAYO010000036.1 GCA_903948415.1 uncultured Opitutia bacterium
GGCGAAGAACTGCGCGGCAGACCAGAACGGGACGACGAGGCCGGTCTTGGTGCCGGTGACGTTGCGGATCGACGGGTCGGACGGGAGGGTGGTGCCGAGGTAGGACCAGCGGCGGTTGCGGTTGATGTCGTGGGCGAACTGCTCGCGCCAGTGGACGCCGGTCTTGAAGAAGGTGCGGAGGGTGGGGACTTCGTATTTGAGGTTGGCGCGGGCCTCGCGGACCTCGTGGTCGTTGTCGACGTTGTTGTTTTGGAAGAAGCCGTTCATCCGGTAGCTCTCGGGCTTGGTGAGATCGGCGCCGGCGGTCTGGGTGAAGCGCGGGTAGAGGTCGGACGGGGTGCGGTCGAGGATCCAGCCGAGATTGTTGACGCGCATGGTGAACTGGCCGCCGTCGTTGCCGAAGCCGTTGTTGATATGGGTGGCGCTGAAGGCGCCGCCGTAGTCGAAGCGCAGGCGGCCGAGTTCGTGTTCGGCGCCGAGATCGAAGGTGCGGGTGCGGAGGTAGAAATTGTTCGGGCCCTGGGTGAGGATGTCGTAATTGGAGGCGGTGGACTGGCGCACCTGGGTGAGGCGGTCGGTGTAGCCGGGCATGATGCCGGCGGTGGCGTTGGTGCCGGTGACGGGCAGGGCGGGGTTGAAGACGACCTGGTTGGTGAAGGCGCGGGTGGTGAAGCGCAGCTTGCCCATTTCGTTCGCGTCGTTGGCGATGGTGTTGAGGGTGAGTTTGGTGGTGGGCGAGAGGCGGTATTCAGCTTTTACGTTCAGGCTGGCCTGCTTGCGGTTGTTGTATTGGTCGAAGGTTTGGTAGTCCCAGAGGAAGGCGGGGCCGGCGACGGTGTTTTGGAAATCGCGGGTGGTGCTGTGGGCGGCGCCGACGTTTTCGCTGTAGAAGGTGTTGACGACGACGCCGAGGTTGCGCTGGCCGCCGGCGACATCGAAGACCTCGGCGTAGCCGACGTTGAGGAGGGGGTGGCTGCGGTGGGCTTCGCGCAGGGGGATCTGCGCGGTGAAGGGCGGGGCCCAGCGCGCGGCGAAATTGTAGGTGACGCGGCGTTTCTCGCGCATGGAGAGGGGCGAGCGGCTCTTGAGGTTGATGGTGCCGCCGAGGGAATCGGCGCCCTTGTCGGGGGTGTGGCCCTTGATGAGTTCGAGGCCCTCGAACATGGCGCCGGTGAGATTGTTGATGCGGCCCTGGCGGGCCATGGCGCCCTGGGTGGAGAGCATGGCGCCGTCGAGGGTGATGTTGTTGAGGGTGGGGCCCATGCCGCGGACGGTGAAGCCGTCGATGCCGTTTTCGAGGTTGAGGGCGGAGGAGACGCCAGGGAGCAAGATGGCGAGCTCGCTGGCGCTCATGTTGGGCAGATTGCCGTAGGAATCCATGGCGACAACGTTCTTCACGTTGGCGGCGTTGCGCTGGGCGGTGATGGCGGCGGCGCCGCCCTCGCGTTCGCCGGCGACGGTGAAGGCCTCCAGTTTATAGATACCGGTGGTCAGGTCGAAATTGCGCGAGGCCGGGGCGGTGTCGGAGACGGTGAGGGTCGCGCGGACGGGATCGAGGCCGAGGTAAGTGACGACGACCTCGTGGGTGCCGGCGGGGAGGGTGGGCAGGACGTAGCGGCCGGTGTTGTCGGTGAGGGTGACGAGGCCGAGCGCGGGGACGGCGACCTGGGCGCCCTCGAGGAGATTGCCGGTGCCGAGGTTGGAGACGTTGCCAGTGAGGATGGCGGCGGGAGCGCTGGCGGCGGACAGGGAGAGAAGGAGGGAAAGGCCGAGCGAGCGAGGCAGAGACGCAGAGCGGGGGAGCAGAGGCAGGGTTTTCATGGTAGACAGGGGCGGGCAGGGGCGGTCAGAGGCGGGCAACGGTGGGCCGGAAAAATCAGAACGCGTCCGGCGAGGCGCGGGGGCGGGGCGGAAGTCGGCGGGGGTCAACCGCCGCTCCGTCGGTCAGGGCAGCGTCTTCAAATAGACGTTTTTGAACTGGATCGTCATGGGCGGGCCGACGTGGAGCTGGAGGGCGATGACGCCGGATTTGGCGATGGAGGCGTCGGTGTCGGTGACATCGGCGGTGACGACGCCGTTGACGGTGTGGGTGAGGTGGTTGCCGTTGGCGGTGATGACGAGTTCGTTCCACTCGCCGAGTTTATAGGCGGCGGCGATGGCGGCGGTGGGGGTGGCGCCGGGGAGTTTTTCGACGGCGGTCTGCTTTTTCTTGGCGTCCTTTTTCTTGGTGTCGGGGACGAGGGTGGTTTCGCCGATGCGGATTTTTTCGCCGGCGGTCATGAGAATGCCGCGACCCTTTTCCTCGTAGAGCATGCCGGTGTATTTGAACGGGGAGTCGATGTCGGCCTGGTAGCCGCCGACGACGAAGGTGGCGGGGTCCATGAGTTTGCTGCGGTATTGGACGCCGGAGTTGGCTTTGTTGTCGGGGTTTTGGGCGGTGAGGCGGAAGGACGTGCGGAGCTCGAAGTTGGCGGGCTGGCTGCCGGTGTAGACGAGGAAGGTGTTCGCCTTGACGCCTTTTTCGGCGGTGGTCTGGCCGGTGAGGGCGCCGTCGCGGACGGACCAGACGTCCTTGTTACCGTCCCAGCCGGCGAGGGATTTGCCGTCGAAGAGCGCTTTGAAGCCGGCGGGGGCGGCGGCGAAGGCGGAGGAGGCGAGCGCGGTGAGGGCGGCGAGGGTGAGGGCGGTGCGGAGGGGGGATTTCATGGGAAGAGAGGTGGAGACGGAGAGAACGATTTCGAGAACGAGGAACGAAGGGGAAGGGGCGGAC
>CAJAYO010000037.1 GCA_903948415.1 uncultured Opitutia bacterium
CGCCAACTTCGGCGTCAAACTCCAGGAGCACTGCCGCTCCCTCGGCGTCGGTTGCGACCTCATGTATCCCGGCGCCAAAGACGTCGCCCACGCGACCGCCCAGGACTACCTCATCGCCAAACTCAAATCACCCGCCCGCCCCACCTCGCGCTAAACGGACCCTCCACCTGTTTGTCATCGCGAGGCGCGCGGAACGCGCCGTGGCGATCCATCTGGTCAACGTCACCGCCGCGCACAGCGCGGCTTCGCCTCCAACCACAATCGCAGCGCCACCGCCCCGCCACCCACCCCCGCATGAAACCCCGCCGCCCGCTCCTCGCCTTCGCCCACGCGCTCGCGTTCGCCGTGCTGCTTCCGCTGCACTCCGCGCCGCTCGACGGCGACGAACGCCGCCTCGGCTTCGTCGCCCTCTCCGACGGCCGAACGTTCGCCGGCTGGAAACAAACCGGCAACTGGGAGATTCAGGACGGTGCCTTCGCCCGCGTGCGCAGCGGCAGCCCGTTGGTCTACGAAGCCCGCCCCGTGCCCGACGATTTCGAGCTCCGTTTCGAGTGGAAGGTCTCGAAAGCCTGCAACAGCGGCATCTACTACCGCCCCGGCCAAGTCGAGTATCAGGTGCTCGACGACGAGTTCAGTCCCTACGCCGAAAATCCGCGCCAGGCCGCCGCCTCGCTCTTCTTCTGTATGGCTCCGCGGAAACGCGCCACCCGTCCGCTCGGCGCATGGAACACCGCCCGTATCGTCTGCCAGGGGACCGTCATCGAACACTGGCTCAACGAAGAAAAAGTCCTCTCCTTCGACTACACCGATCCGCGTTGGGCCAAAGAGGTCGCCTTGCTGCGCATCCGCGGCGGCGATCTCACCGGCCGCGGTGGCCACTTCATTTTGCAGGATCACGGGCAAGACGTCTGGTTCCGCCACCTCCGCCTGCGCGAGATCCCCGCCACCGAAAAAATCACGCCCGACCCCGCCTTCCTCCCGCAACCCGTCCCTCCCGCCGCCCTGGCCAAAGAGGAAACCCGCGTCCGCGACCTGCTCGCCAAATCCGCCAAGAAAACCCCGCCGCTCAAGCCCGCCAAGTAACCGCCCCATGCCCACCCCCGCTCGCCGCTCCCGCCTCCTGACTTGGTCCTTGGTCCTTGCGCCTTGGGCCTTTCCCTTCGCCTTCGCCCAGCCCGCTCCCTCACCGCCCGCCGATCTCGCCGCCCTCCTCGCCCACCCCATCCTCGCGCCCACGCTCCCGCTCGCCGAGGTCCGCGCCTACACCGCAGGCCGCGTCCCCGCGATGCCCGCGCTGACCACGCTCGCCGACTGGAAAACCTTCGCCGACCGCACGCGCCGCGACGTCCTCGAAAAAATCATTTTCCGCGGCGACACCGCCCGCGCCTGGCGCGACGCGCCGGCCCGCGTCGAGTGGCTCGACTCGATTCCCGGCGGCCCCGGCTACACCCTTCGCAAACTCCGTTACGAAGCCCTCCCCGGCCTCTGGATCCCCGCGCTCCTCTACGTGCCCGATAACCTCTCCGGCAAGATCCCCGTCCACCTCGCCGTCAACGGCCACGACAAGGACGGCAAGGCCGCGCCCTACAAACAACTCCGCTGCATCGCCCTCGCCCAACGCGGCATCGCCTCCCTCAACGTCGAGTGGTTCGCCCAAGGCCAGCTCCGCACCGACGGCTTCGGCCACTACCGCATGAACCAGCTCGACCTCTGCGGCGTGAGCGGCCTCGCCCCGTTCTACCTCGCGATGTCGCGCGCCCTCGACGCCCTCCTCGCCCTCCCCTACGCCGACACCACGCGCGTCGCCGTCAGCGGCCTCTCCGGCGGCGGCTGGCAAACCATCCTGATCAGTTCGCTCGATCCGCGCGTCACCCTCGCGAATCCCGTCGCCGGATACTCCAGCTACCGCACCCGCGCCGAATTCCCCTCCGACCTCGGCGACTCCGAGCAAACGCCCAACGACCTCGCCACCGTCGCCGACTACACCCACCTCACCGCCCTCCTCGCCGGCCGCTCCGCCCTCCTCACCTACAACGCCAAAGACAACTGCTGCTTCGCCTCCGACCACGCCCTCTCCCCGCTCCTCGCCGCCGCCGAGCCCGTCTTCCAACTCTACGGCCAACCGCACCGCCTCCGCTCCCACATCAACCTCGACCCCGGCACCCACAACTTCGAACGCGATAACCGCCAGGCCTTCTACCGCATGGTCGGCGACACCTTCTTCCCCGGCGACCCCCGCTACCGCGCCGACGAAATAGACTCTGCCGCCGAACTCAAAACCGCCGCCGAGCTCACCGTCCCGCTCCCCGCCGACAACCTCGACTTCCACCAACTCGCCCTCGCGGCCGCCGCCTCGCTCCCGCGCCCCGGCCCCGCCACCCGCGAAGCGCTCGCGGCCCTCATCCACTACCAGGCGCACGCCGTCACCGCTCCACCTCCCGCCACCGAGAAGCGCGGCGACACCACCGCCGCCTGCTACGCCCTCCGCGTCGGCGACGCCTGGACCGTCCCCGTCGTCGCCCTCACTCGCGGCATCCCGCGCGGCACGACCCTCCTCGTCGCCGACGCCGGCCGCAAATCCCTCGCCGCCCGCACCGAGTCCCTCCTCGCCGCCGGCCAACGCGTGCTCGCCGTCGATCCGTTCTACTTCGGCGAATCCAAAATCTCCCAACGCGATTTCCTCTACGCCCTCCTCGTCGCCGCCAC
>CAJAYO010000038.1 GCA_903948415.1 uncultured Opitutia bacterium
CCACGCCACACAAGCCTACGGCGCCGCCCTCGACGTCCTCCGCGCCGCGCCCCGTCTCCCCGCCTGCGGTTTTCTCATGCACGGCTACGGCGGCTCCGCCGAATTGATCGCTCCCTTCGCCGACCTCGGCGCGTATTTCTCTTTCAACGTCGAGACCCTCCAACCCCGTCTCGCCGCGCGCCGCGAAAATTTCTGCGCCATCCCCGCCGACCGCCTCCTCGTCGAAACCGACGCGCCCGTGAAAGCCCCCGCCCCCGACCGCAACCGCTTCCCGCTCGGCGCAGCCCCCGACGGCACCGTCCTCAACCACCCCGCCAACGTCGTCGTCGCCTACGAGGCCCTCGCCGAACTTCGGGGCGTGCCCCTCGAGGCCCTCGCCGCCCAAGTGGCCACGAACTTCACCCGCCTCTTCGGCGCGGTCTGATTGCCCGTCGACCCGTCACCCGCCCGCCGCGCGCGGAAACTGTTCCCGCAACACCGCCGCCAGCCCCGCCTTGTCCATCTGCCGCGCACTCAGGGCGATCATGGCGTCGTAGAGTTCAAGATCGTGCGCGCGATCAACACACCCGTTGCCGACCAGAAACGTGGCCGCGCACGCGATGGCCGTCCGCTTGTTGCCATCAAGAAACCCCTGGCTCTCCGCCAAGTGGAAGACGTAGGCCGCGCCAACGTCATGACGTCGCCGCCACCGTAAAAAAACGCGTTCTCCGCGGCACCGAGCGCCGACTCCAGACCCGCACGGTCACGCACTCCATCGATTCCGCCCCAGCGCTCAAGGGAGCGACGATGCAGCGCAGCCACAATTTCCCACGACAGAAATTTCGGCTGCTCGATGACACCCCCTACTGCGCCAGTCGACGAAACAGCTCGGGATGCCGGTCAAAAACACCCTCGCCAATCTTTACCGCTTCATCGAGTTCCATCCGCCGAGCACCCGCCGTCTCCCCCGTCGCCGTCTTCTTTTCCAAATACACCCGCACCTGCTCCTGTTCGGCGACAGGCAGTTTTTCGATCAGCTCAATAATTTCGGCGGTACTCATGACACCTGCCACCGTGCCCGCTTTCGCCCCCCGCGAAGCCCCGCCCCGCGCCGCGCCGGATTGGCTCGCCCCTTCCCCCTCCGTCCGCGACCGTCCCCCGGCCCCCCTCCGCTTCATGCCCACGCCGTTTTTCACCGCTCGCCCGCCCACCCCGCGCCTGCTTGTCGCCCTCTTCGCCGCCGCGCTCCCCGCCTCGCCGCGCGCCTCGCCCATTTCCGCGCCATCCCCGCCGACCGACTCCTCGTCGAAACCGACGCGCCCGTGAAAGCCCCCGCCCCCGACGGCACCGTCCTCAACCACCCCGCCAACGTCGTCGTCGCCTACGAGGCCCTCGCCGCGCTTCGCGCCCTCCCCCTCAAAGCCCTCGCCGCCCAAGTGGCCACGAACTTCACCCACCTCTTCGCCCCCGAGTCACCGCATTAATCCGCCCAGCGTTCGGCATTGAGCGTTGAACGTTCGGCCCCCGCGCTCTCCCCACAGCCCCTGGCCCTCTCACTTTCCCTCTCACTCTCACTTTCCCTTTCACTCTCACTTTCCCTTTCACTCTCACTTTCCCTCTCACTCTCACTTTCCCTTTCCCTTTCACCCTCACTCTCACCCTCGCCCCCCCGTCCCCCTCCGCGCCATGCCTCGCTTCCCCGTCCTCCTCCTCGCCCTCCTCCTCCCGCTCACCGCCCGCGCGCTCCCGCCCGCCCAGGAAACATTCTGGGCCGAACTCCGCGCCCTCTGCGGCCAGGCCTTCGCCGGCAAAATCGCCGAAAGCACCAGCGCCACCGACGCCGCCTTCGCCGGCCAACGCCTCGTCCTGCACGTGCGCGCCTGCGGCGAAAACGAAATCAAGATCCCCTTTCACGTCGGCGACAACCGCTCGCGCACCTGGGTGATCACGCGCACCGCCACCGGCCTCCGCCTCAAACACGACCACCGCCACGCAGACGGCACCGCCGACAAGGTCACCCAATACGGCGGTGACACCGCCACCGCCGGCACGGCCCGCCAACAGGATTTCCCCGCCGACCCCTTCACCGCCGAACTGATCCCCGCCGCGAAAACCAATGTCTGGTCCTTCCTTTTCTCCACCGAGAAA
This sequence comes from uncultured Opitutia bacterium, assembly GCA_903948415.1. Classification (GTDB taxonomy): domain Bacteria; phylum Verrucomicrobiota; class Verrucomicrobiia; order Opitutales; family Opitutaceae; genus GAS368. The sequence continues at coordinate 2,128 of CAJAYO010000038.1, forward strand.
ACCCTCAGCTACCGCCTCGTTCGCGAGTCCGAAGGCCGCCGCTTCCGCGTCGAATTCGATCTCACAAAACCCGTCCCCGCCCCACCCGCCCCCTGGGGCCACCCCTGAACCACCGGCCCCTTACTCTTTCCTCTTTCTCTTTCCGCTTTCTCCCCACGCCCCCCTCCCACCCTCCCGTCACCCCACAAAAAAAGCGGCGGTCGCTTCGACCGCCGCCCTTTGACCCGCACTCATTCGCCGCATGCTCACGGCTCGTTCACTTCGCGTTCAGCACGCGCTCACTTCACGTTCGCCTTGAAGAAGGCCACGGCGCCCGCAACCAGCTTGTTCGGGTCCTGCGCAAATCCGGCATTGTCCGTCTCGATCGCCATCACGCCGGACCACTTCGCCTTCTGGATTTCGGCAAAAAGCTCCTTGTAGTTCGCCTGCCCGGTGCCGATTTCCACGTCGAGAATCGTCGGGCCCGCCGGTTTCTTTTCGCCCTTCTTGTCGGTCACCATCGCCCCCGCCACCGCCGGCTCGACGCGTTTGTCCTTCAGATGCATGTCGAACACGCGGCCGTTGTACTCGCGGAACACCTTGGCCGCTTCGAACCCCGCCGCCGTCACCCACCCAATATCGAGACACACCCCGATGCGCGCGTCGCGCTTGGCGAGCACCTTTTGCACCGTCGCCGGATCCCCATAGACCGAACCCGTGCCGTGGTTGTGGATCGCGAGCTTGATGTCGTAGTCCTTCACCAGCTGCTCGAGGTTGTCCCACTCCGCCAGATTCTTCGGCTCCACGATGATGATTTTGATCCCCATCAGCTTCGCAAATTCGAACAGCTTCCGGTTCTCCTCCTTCTCCATCGACGTGCCGTTCACGCCAAACGTGTAGCACGTCAGTCCGCGCGCATCCAAAATCGCCTTCTTGCGCAGCGACTCCTCCTTCGAACCCTTCGGATCGATGTGCTTCGAGATCAGCTGCAGATTCTTGATCTGATGCTTGGTCGCGAAATCCACGACCTCATCGAAGGTCATGTTGCGGCACGTCCAGGACTGGATGCCAAGTTGCGGGCCGGCCGCGGCCACGCGGGCCGACGTCAGGGCGAAGGCGATCGCCACCAGGGCGACCGAAAATAAACGGAGCGGAGTTTTCATGGGTAAAAGGGGCCGGCCAACCGCCGGCGGGAACGGCTGAGACGCTTCGCCCACGGAAACGTTACTCCGCCGCGGAATCGAGGAGTTTCTGCACCGCCTCCACCGCGCGGCGCTCCCGCTCCGCCCAGCTCCCGCCGATCTCCACGAAGGGCAGCCCGCGCCGCTCCAGCGCCTCGCGCCACAGTGCCCGCCCGCGCGCCCGGTCCGCCGGATCCGGAAAACTCCGCTGCGGGTCCGGCTCGAACGGCACATCCGTGTCGCACAACAGCCACAGCGCCACCCCGCACACCCGCTCCTCCGCCTCCGCCCGCACCCACGGCGGACACGCCCCGGGAAACAGCACGTCGTCCCACAGCGTGCACGTCAGCAAATCCGTGTCGAAAAACGCCACGCGCCGCGCCGCCGCCACCGCGTGGTCCTCGTTCGCCATCTGCCCCAGCGCGATCGTGCCGAGGTCGCCCGCCGCGATTTTGCCCTCCTTGATCGCCCAAAACTCCCGCACAAATTCCTCCGCCCACGGCTCGCCGAATCGTTCCGCGAGCCGCGCCGCCAGCGTTGTCTTCCCGGTCGATTCGGTGCCGAACACCACCACGCGTTTCACCTCACCCACGGCCGCCTCCCGGTTGCGCCCGCGCCCACGCGCGCCAGCCCACCACCGCCAGCCCGAAATACACCGCATACAACAACGCCGTGTAGGCCAGGTCCGCTTTCCAATACGCCGTGATCGCCACGAGATTGACCCCCAGCCACAGCGCCCAGTTCTCGATCGCCTTCCGCGCCTGCAACACCTGCGCCGCCACACTGAACGCCGCGATGAACGCGTCCCGCCACGGCATCACCGCATCCGTCCACGTCCGCAACGCCCCCGCCCACAGCACCGTCGCGCCCACCCCCAGCCCGAGCGTCACCAGCCGGCCGCGCCCCGACAACACCGTGACCGGCAGCTCCGCTTCGTTCGCCCCGCGCCCGTGCGCCCAATGCCACCACCCGCCCGCCAGCGCCGCAAAAAAGAAAATCTGCAGCGCCGCGTCCGCATAAAACTTCGCCTGGAAAAACAACACCCCCTGCACCGTCACCGCGACCAGCCCCACCGGAAACGCCCACAGCGTCCGCCGGATCATCAGCACCACGCCGACGATCCCGAGGCCGAGGTTCGCCTGATCGAGCGCCGACGCCGTCGTCAGCCCGGTCCAAATCGAGTGAAAAACTTCCCGCATCGCGACCGGTGCCTACGTGTTCGCCGCGACGAACGCTTCCATCGCCTCCCGCGTGATCGTGTGCCGCGCCGCGCACCGCGGACACCGGATCTCGATCTTTGCGTCGTCGTGAAACAGCGCCGCCGGATCGTGCCGCATCGCCGGCGCCAGCACCTCCATCAGCTTCGGCTGATTGCAGCCGCAGTGCCACCGGCACACCCGCTTCTCCAAAAATCCGAGCGATTCCGTCTTTGCGAGATCCCGCGCCCCGTCCGCCGTCAGCGCCTGCAGCCACGCCTTGTCGCAGTCCGGATGCTCCGTCACCATCGCCCACACCTCCTCGCCGACCTCGAAGAACCGCGCCAGCCGCTGCTCGCTCTGCGCATAGAATTTTTCCACCGCCGCGATCGGGTCCGCCCCCGTAAAGGTCACCGCGCTCCGCCGCTTTTCCCCGCGCCCACGCACGACGTCCGCATAGAAAATATTTTCCGGCAGCTCCTTCACGTTCTCCGAAAAAATCCGCCCCGTCACCGTGCCGAGCTCGTTGTCGCCCGTCAGAAACAAATTCACGCGCGGCTCCTGAAAATTGATCGTCCACGCCGTCAGCTCGTTCCGGGGCCGCGACGCGCAGTGCAGTACAAAGGCCACCATCGCCCGCTTGAACAACGCGTCATGCTCCGGCGCCGGTTTGATGCTCTGCGCGCCGAGGTGGAGATAGTAGTCGACAAACAGCGCGCCGAAATCCGCGCGGGCCACCATCGCGTTGCGGATGCGCACAAAATGCGTGTCCACGTCGAGACCGGCATCGGCAAGGTTGGGCGGAGTTGTTTCAGGCATCGGCCTGACAGTCCGCCGAAACCGCGAGAAGTCCAGCCCGCGGCGATCCGCTGCCCGGACCAGCCCCCTCACACCTCGTCCGCGCGCACCCGCAATTCCCGCGCCTGCTCCGCCCGCTTCCGGTTTTTCTCCACGCCGAGCGCCCCGAGCCCGAGTGCATTCGCCACCGCGAGCACCGTCCCCACGCCGCAAAACGGATCGAACACCACCGGCGCCCGCCCGATCGCCGGCCCCACCACGTCCCGCGCAAACCGCCCTGCGTGCCCCGCCGCCCGCACGCCCATCGCGCGCACCCACTTTTGCTCCCCCGCGTCGCCGATCACATCCGGAATCGCCAGCACGTCCGGGCATTTCATCGTCCGCGACACCGCGATGAAATGCGTAAACCCCGGCCGCCCCGCCGTGAGCATCCCCGCCGGGCGCCGCAGCACAATCTTGTGAAACAGCACGCGCGCCCCCGCCGCCTCCGCCGCCCGCATCACCATCGCCCCTTTGTCGATCCACTCCCCGTCACGCTTGATGTCGCTCTGGAAAAACAGCGCCGCGCTCTCGTCCGGCACCGCCGCCACCACGAGCCCCACCGCCTCCCAAAACCACGCCCGCCACACTGCCAGACTCGTCCCCACTTCCGACACATCCGGCAACGACGTCACCGCACACGCCCCGGCGATTTGCCCCCGCTCCCGCATCCACGGCAGCGCATCCGCCCACACGACTTCGCGCCCCTCCCCCACGCCCGACGGCGTGTTGTCGTGATGTCCGGGAGTGTGCGGCAGAGGCGTGGGCAAGACCCCAGACCGATTGACCCCGGAAGCCGCCGATTGCACGAAAAAATCCCGTCCGCCCCGCGGACTTTATCCGGCCGCCTCGGCGAAATCCGTGGTTAAAGCTCCGCCCGCGGCGCGTCCACCGCCGCCCCCCCTCGCGCCCCCCGCTCACCCGTCCCCGTCGCCCCCGGTCTCCTCCCCGGCCTCTTCCGCGCTCGGTTTGGTCCGCTCCGCTACGCTGTCTCGCGCGACCCGCGGCATCCGCGTCGCCCCGAGCGCGATATTCTCCAGCAACGCCAGCCGCTGCACCTCCGTCGCCTCCGCCCACACCGGTTTCCGCTCCAGCCGCAGGCCGTCGCCCTGCTCGCCCGCCCCGCGCACGCGCACGAGCAACCCCCAGCCCGCCGGCACCTCCGCCTCGGCAAAAATGCCTGCTTCGCTCACGAGATAAAAAAAATCCGCCGCACGCCACCGCCACAGCTTCGCAAATTTCGTCCCGCTCGACCGCCGCTCCTGCCACATCGCCAGCTCCGCCACCACCTTCCGGTGCGTCGTATGCTCCAGCCCCGAGAAATCCCACGTATCGAACTCCGGAAACAGCGTCTCGCCCTTCCGCAAGTCCGGCCGGTGGCCACCGATCAGCTCCTCGAGTTTGTTCAACCGCGCGCCCAACGCCTCCACCTTCGCCCTCGCCTCCGCCTCCCGCCGGGCGTCCTTGAGCAAATCCCCCCGCGCCTGCTTGCATTCAAACACCGCCGTCCGTCGCCCCTCCCCGCGCGAACACGCCGCGACATCCGCCCGATACCCGCTCTTCGGCACCCGCACTTCCGCCGTCGCGATCGCAAACCCGTTCGCCCGCGCCCACGCGAGCGCGAGCGCTTTCAGCCTCCGATGATTTTCCGTTTCGCCGCTCGCCATGGGTTTCTTCGGCTCGGGGTTTAACCCGGCCGCCTCCCACGTCCAGCCCGTCGTGCCGGCGCCGATCCCCCCCGGCGGGCTGGCGGCCACCGTCGCCCCGAGCGCGGGGCCGGCAGCGCCGCCCCGTCTCCTCAGGCGTTTCACCCCGCCGCCCCGCCCTCAGCCGGCCATCCAAAAATCGTGTCCCTCGACATAGCCGCGCTCCCGGAGCCGCGCCCGGTTGTAGTCCCGCGCCCCGCGCGTGGTCACATAACTGAGGACCACGCTTTTTCCCGGCGCCGGCAATTCGCGTTCGCCGATCACCGGCAAACCCGTCCCGCCGATCCCGCGCCCGGTCTTCTTCACGTCGACGTCGATATACCCCGCAATCCGCACGCCCCACCGCTCCAACCCCGCCGCGCGCTTGCGCGTATGCCGCCCCGCGCCCCACACCCACACGTCGCGCCCCTCGCCGCTCCGCGCCAACTCCCGCGCGATCCACTCGGCCTTCACCCGGAAAAACGCGTCGGGCGCATAACGCGCATCCGTCCGCGTCAGCCGCGTCGGCGCGTCGTGCCACGTCAGCAACACCCGCGGCACCTTCGCCATCCGCACGCCCGCGTCGAGCCACCGCAACCACAGCTCGTAATCCTCCGGAAAATCCCCGTCGCGATACCCGCCGTGCTGAGCCACCAGCTCGCGCCGGAACATCACGCTCGGATTCACCACCGGCTGTTCGACGAAACGATTCACCGCCATGTCCGCCGGCGTCACCAGCGAGTTCACCCAATCCACATGCAACGCATACCCCGCGTTCGCCGCGCGGTCCCCCCCAAATTCCACGAGACAACCCACCACGCCCACGTCGCGATGCTCCGCCCGTTCCAGCCACGCGACCTGCTCCGCCAGCCGCTCCCGATGCGCCACATCGTCCGCATCCATCCGCGCGACGAAGTCTCCCTGCGCCGCCGCCATCGCGGCATTCGCCGCCTCCGCGACCCCCGCGTGCGCCCGCTCGATCACCCTCATCCTTTTTTCCTCCCGCGCGAGGCCGCGCAAAATCTCCCGCGTCCCGTCCGTCGACCCGTCGTCGACCACCACCAACTCCCACTCCGCCCACGTCTGCGCCCGCACACTCTCCACCGCCCGCACAATCGTCGTGGCAGCATTGAACACCGGCAAAACGACGGAAATCCGCGGCATGCCCAAAACCAATCCGTTTTCACCGCGGATTACACGGACGAACCCGGATAAATCCCCCGCCCCGGGTCTTATCCGCGTTCATCCGTGCGCTCGGCCGTCAAAAAATCGCCCGCCCCTTGGCCGCGCGCGCGAGCGAGCGGTCGCCCTCCGCCCCACGCGGCCGGG
>CAJAYO010000039.1 GCA_903948415.1 uncultured Opitutia bacterium
ATGGAATAACGTGGTCGTCGGATCCGCGACCAACACCTTCGCCGGCACGGCCACGGCGGTGGAGATCAAGCTGGACGGATCCGGGTTGCTGACCGTCAGCTATGGCGGGGTGCAAAAGATCGCGCTGAACCTTGGCTCCAAGGTCACCGCCGCCGACCGCTCGCACTGGCAGTTCGCCTTCGGTGCTGCCACCACCGCCAGCAGCAACAGCCACGCGATCGACAACCTCGCCATCGTCTCCAACGGCGCCCTGCCCGCGGGGCTCACCCTCAATGCCGGGACCGGTGTGATTACCGGCACCGCCACCACGGCGAACAACGCCGGCGTCCAGGCATTCAACCTCGTGGCGACGAATGGCGACGGCGCCACCGCGCAGTATTTCACTCTCACCGTCGCCTCGGGCGCGCCGATCTTCACCAGCGCCGCCACCAGCCCGACAGTGCCCGGCGTGACCGGCCTCTTCACCGTCGCGGCCTCCGGCACGGCGGGCGCGACCACCTACGGTGTGGGCAAAACCCTGATCAGCACCACGCTGGCTGATGCCACGACCCTCCCGGCCGGAGCCACCCTCAGCGGCAGCGCCCAGTTCAACGCCGGCGCGCTTGAGCTCACGCAAGCTGTCGTCAGCCAAACCGGCCTGCTTCAGTTCCTCGGCGCGGGGGCCGATAACCTCACCTCCTTCAGCGCCAGCTTCAACTACAGCCTGGGTGGCGGCACTACGCCCGGGGGTGAAGGGATCAGCTTCCTCTACGGCCCGCCGGGCGACATGACGAGGGGGCTGCGGGTCCGAATCAACGAGAACAACGCCGGCAGCAATGCCAATCTCGTGATCTCGTTTTACATAAACGGCACCGTCTACGCCCAGACCCTGCTCACCAACCCCTACCTCGGCAGCTCCAGCTTCCGCCCGGTCACGATCAACATGAGTGACGAGGGGCGGCTGCAGGTGCGGGTGAATGGTGCGTTGGCCTTTGACACGAACTACTACATCAACTGGCAGAGCGCGGACAAGGCGCTGTGGGCGTTTGCCATCCGCGGCGAAACCAGCTCGCCCTACACCAATGTCCACACGATCAAGGATGTGGTGATCGCCACCAACGGGGTGCTCCCGCCGGGCCTCAGTCTCGACACCAGCACCGGCGTGATCAGCGGTAAGGTGGGGATCGGCACCTCGGTGGACAGCTATGTGCCGGTGACGGCGACGAACGCGGCAGGCACGACGGTCCAGACTCTCAAGATCGATGTCTCGCCGAGCGCCACACTGCCGGGCCAGCGCCCCGGGACCGGCGCGAGCGAGGGTGGCGCCTTTACCCTGGGCACGACGGGGGAGCAGTTCCGCAACCAGCGGGCGTTCGCGGCGTTGCAGCCCGACGGCTCGGTGAGAGTGTGGGGTCAAAACACCTACGGCGGCGCCCAGACCGACGCGCCGACCGCCACCGGCTACACGGCGATCACCTCCAACGAGCGGGCCTTCGCCGCGCTCCGGAACGACGGCACGATCTTCGCCTGGGGCACCGCGGCGAGCGGCGGCACCGGCGAGCCGACCGGCACCGGCTACGTGCAGATTTCCTCCACGTATACTGCGTTTGCGGCGCTGAAGCATGACGGGTCGATCACCGTCTGGGGCGACACCGTGCAAGGCGGCAGGCCGTCGGTCGCCCCCACCGGGACTGGCTACGTCCGCATCTTCGCCAACGGCGGCGGCTTCGTGGCCCAGAAGGCCAACGGTACCACTGCCATATGGGGTTCGACCTTCAGTATCGGCACGAGCCCGCCTTCGTCCGCCACGGCTTTCACGCGGATCGTCAACACCGCCTATATCTCCCTAGGCACGATGTACGGGGCCTTTGCGGCCCTCGACGCCGCCGGCTCTATCTCCACCTGGGGCTTTTCCGGGGCCGGCGGCACCTCCGCCTTCGGCACCACGAAGCCCACGGGCAACGGCTGGCAGGACATCGTCGGCACGCGGGCTGCTTTTACGGCGATCGACAGGTACGGCAGCGTCGCCTCGTGGGGCGATACGGCTCTCGGGGGCACCAACCGGCCCAGCGACAGCGGCTACCGGCAGGTCTACTCCAACCTGGGCGCCTTCGTGGCGATCCGCCAGGACGGCTCGCTCACCGCCTGGGGCAATTCTGCCTCCGGCGGAACCGGCTTTCCCACCGGTACCGGCTATGTGCAGGTCTATTCGACGAACAACTCGTTCGCGGCGCTGAAGGTCGATGGCTCGATCAGCGTCTGGGGATCAACGAACGATGGCAACACGAGCACGGCGCCCACGGGGACCGGCTACACCACCATCCTTGCCACCAGCAACGCCTTCGCGGCGCTCAAGAGCGATGGCACCATCAGCGTGTGGGGCTCGACCAGCACCGGCGGGGCCAACGGACCCACCGGCACCGGCTGGACCGAGATCACCGCAAACGCCTTCGCCTTCACGGCGCGAAAGAGCGACGGAGCGCTCTTCTCGTGGGGCAATGCGAGTTATGGCGGCACCGGAGCCCCGACGAACACCGGCTATTTAGCGGTGCAGTCGCCCACCCTGATGGCGCCCTATTTCCCGCTTGCGGCCGGTCAGCCAGTCACCCGGACTCTTACTCAATCGGTCACCACCCAGTGGTTCCCGGGTATCCAGGGGATTGGCCTGACGCATGTCGTCACCAGCGGGGCCTTGCCCCCCGGCCTTGCGCTCGATGCAACCACCGGCTGGATCAGCGGTGCGCCGGCGCAGCCGGGGACCTTTGCCTTCACGCTGTCGGGCACCAGCGCGGCGGGAACCGTCAGCCAGGCCTTCACCATCAAGGTCGAGGGCACTGCCCTGCCAAACCAGCGGCCGGGCTCCGGGGCGGTCTACACGATCGG
>CAJAYO010000040.1 GCA_903948415.1 uncultured Opitutia bacterium
GGACCACTTGGTCGTCGCCGACGACGGGTTTGATCTGGAAGTGATGCTGACCGCGGCGAAGTTCGAGTCGATGCAGACGCTCTGCACCGCGACCGACTCCGCCGGTTTCCCGGCCGAGCGCGCCGTCCCCGCCGCCCTCGCCCTCAACCACGCGTTCCGATACAATTACCCCGAAGTCAACGAGAGCGTCATCGTGATCAATGTCGGCGCCCGTTCGACCAACCTCCTCTTTATGGAGGGCGAACGCTTCTACGTCCGCACCCTCGCCCTCGCGGGCAACGCCGTCACACAGGCCGTCGCCGACGACCTGCGCATCGATTTTTCGCAGGCCGAAACGCTCAAGGTGCAGGTGCTGTCCGGCCACTCCGATTTGCCGGCGGGTTCTCCCTCGCGGGCTTCCGTGCAGCGCGCGGCCGCCGCGTTCAACGCCAAGCTCGGCCTCGAGATCATGCGCTCCGCGGTCAACCACCGCCGCCAATCCGGGACCGAGGCCGCCGCGGCCGTCTACCTCACCGGCGGCGGTTCGCTGATCAACGAACTGCCCGCGACCCTCGGCGAAAAGCTCAAGCTGCCCGTCCACCGCTACGAGTCGCTGCGCAATGTGGACCTCTCCGCCAACGCCCGCGCCGCCGGGGCCGAGGGCGCCGCCTCCGTCCTCGCCGATCTCGTCGGTCTCGCCACCTGCCTGGTTGCCAAGAAGGAAACCGAAGCGAGTCTCCTCCCTCCGTCCGTCACCGAGGCCATCGCCTTCCGCAAGCGCCAGCCCCTCATCGTCGCCACCGCAGCGCTCGTCGTCATGGCGTTCGTGCCGCCGATCATCTATTTTCATCAGGTCGCGTCCGGAAAACTCGCCCAGGTCTCCGCGGTCGACGGCCAGCTGATGCCGCTCCGGGCGATCCAGACCCGCAACGAGGACAACCTGCGTCAGATCGACGAGGCGAAGAAACAGATCGGCGCCTACCGCGGGGCCTACGAGACCAAGGCCAACTGGATCAATTTCTTGTCCGACCTCCAGAACCGCCTCGTGAAGATCGAGGATGTCTGGCTCGACAAACTCCAGGTCGTCCGCGCGCCGTTGCCCGAACCAGGCGAGCAGCCCCAGCCCGACCCGAGTGCGCCGCCGCCGGCCGACGGTTCCGCTCCCGCCGGCCCGCCCGCGCCACCGCTCCGGCTCACGCTCAGCGGCCGCCTGCTCGACGTCGCCAATCCCCAGTCGAAGGTCAGCGCCGAAGCCCGCCAGCGCGTGCAACAACTCCTCGCGAGCTTCACCGGCTCGCAGTTCATCGCCTCGGTCGAGAACGAGAAGTTCGACAGCAGCCAAAACGGGCTGCTGCGCTTCGATTTCACGCTCGTGATCAACCCGAAGAAAACGCTCTGAGCCGCGCATGCACTGGTATCGTAAATATCCCCTCTTCGCGTCCGCGCTCACCCTCTGCGCGCTTTTGGTGCTGGGCGAGGGCTGGCTCATCTACGACCGCTTCGCCGCGTCCCGCGCCGCCGAGAAGAAACTCGTCGAACGCGAGGCCGAACTCATGGCGATGAAGGACCTCGTGCCCGTGCCGGCCCGTCCGGTCGCTACCGCGATCGAGGCCGACCTCGCCCGCGCCCGGCGCGCCGTGGCGGCCATGCAGCTCGAACTCAGCGGCCGCGGTCCCGCCGCCGAGCGGCTCTCCGGCGCAAAGGTCCCCACCGCCCGCACCGAGGCCTACTTCGATCTCGCCACCTTCGTCGAAAAGACCCGCGAGCTCGCCAAGAAAAACGACGTCGAGATCCGCCCCGAAGCCGCGCGCCTCGGCTTCGCCTTGTACGCCAATGAAGGCCCGAAGGAGGACCGCATCGCGTCCGCCTTCCACCAGCGCCAGGTCGTCCAGTTCGTCCTCGAATCGCTGATCGAGGCCCGCCCACGCTCCATTTTCTCCGTCCAACGCGAACGCGCGCTCAACAAGTCCGAGAAGAACGCCCTGCTGGCCGACCAAGCCGCCGCCGCGGCCGCCGCCAGCGGGGGCGCCGCCCCCGAGCCGCCGCCGGAGGGCACTGCCGGCCCCGGTTCCCCGCCCGAGCCCGAGAGCCCGGAACTCTTCGTGATCGACCCGCGGGTCACCGCCCGCGCCTACGGCTATATCGATACGACGCCGGTGCGGGTCGTCTTCACCGGCCAGACCGCCGTCCTGCGCTCCTTCCTCAACAAACTCGCCAGCTTTGAACTCCCCGTGCTCGTCCGCGAGGTCGAGGTCGACCGCGCCAGCGCCGAGGAAATCGCCGCCGCCGCCGTCGTCCCCACCGAGGAGGGCCCCGTCGCCGATACCGCCGACACCCCGCCGGCTCCGTCCGTGGTCCTCTCCCTTGTGCCGAAAGCGCCCGCGGCCCCGACCTCCGGTAAGCCGCTCCCCAAGGTCCCCGTGGCCATCCCGATTGTGTCCAAGCCGCTCTCGAAATTCACCGTCACGGTGGAATACCTCGACCTCGTGGCGGCGCCCGCCTCCGAAACCCCGGCCGCGGACGCCAAACCGACCCCCTGAGCCATGGCCGTCCTCTCCCAGGAAAAAGTTTACCTCCTCGCCGCCGCCGCCCTCGCGCTCGCGTCCGCCGGCGTGTGCGGCGCCTACGCGTATCGTCACGCCACGACCCCGCCGGCCGCCGTCGCCACGATCCAACTTGCGGATACGCCGTACCAAGCGACCGTGGCCGAGCCCGCGATCGTCAAGACCGACATCTGGACGCCGCCGCCTTCGCAGACGCGCGGCCGCGACTGGGTTTACGAAACGTTCACGCCGCCGGAAATTTTCTACAACGCCCGCTCCAAGCACTTCACGGTCAAGCCGCCCGCGGCCGTCAGCGAGGAAGTGACGCTCGAGGAAGCCTTCGGCGTCGAGCTCGTCGTGGTGCGCCCGGAACCCTATCGGCTCCAGCTGATCGGCTATGTGGGCGTGCCGGGCAGTGAGCGCGGCACCTTTGAAAACGTCGCGAGCGGCGAGGTGTTTCTCGCCGGCTCCGGCCACCGCGTGCCGAAACTCGGCCTCACCATCCGCAATTTCACGGTCCGCCCCGTCGAAATCAAAATCCCCGACAGCATGACCACCCGCCAGCGCGTCGCCAGTGCGGTCGTGCTCGATGAAAAGACCGGCCGCGAGATCACCATCACCCATCGCGAACGCCACTTCACCGGCGGCCTCGCCGCGTTCGTCGCCCCGACCGGCGAAACCTCCACCCGCGAAGTCCGCGCCGGCGAAACCTTCACCGTGGGCGCCGCCACCTACCGGGTCGACAGCATCAAGCTCTCGCCCCCCAGCGTGGAGATTATCAAGGAAGCGCCGACGCTCGCCCAACCCGACCGCCGCACGCTCACTCCCCGCGAATCCGACGACCCCACCGCGCCGTCCGACGCCCCGCCCACCCCCCTTTGACCCCCCTTTTCCTGCAATGAAAAAATACGCCCTTCCCACGTCGCTTTACGTTCTGCTCGCCGCCGCGCTCGTCGCCCTCGCGGTGCCGGCCGGACGCGTCGTCGCGCAAAGCCAGACCGACGTGAAGATCCGCCTGATGTCCGAGGCCCTCCGCGCCCGCGATGCCGGCGACCTCGACACCGCGCAGCAGGCGCTGGCGAAACTCGCCGCCCTCTCGCCCAACGATCCGTCCGTGCTGCGCCTGCGCAGCGA
>CAJAYO010000041.1 GCA_903948415.1 uncultured Opitutia bacterium
ATTGTCCGGGGTGGGCCGGCCGCTCCGCGGGCGGCGGATTGCCCGAGGTGGGCCGGCCGCTCCGCGGGCGGCGGATCGCCGGTCGTAGCGCGACTCGTTGAGCCGCGCGCGGAGCGCACGGCCCACCCCGGGGAAACTGAGCGCTGCACGAAACGGAGATGCACCCTCATCGCCGGGCTCAAAGGTTTGGTGTGGCGGGGAGCCTTCGGCGCGTACTTGATCTTCGGCTCATCCGCCAACCACGGCCCAAGTTTCGTGCGACTTCCTTCCTCTTCACCATGATCCGCCTCCTCGCCGTTTTCTGGCTCACCTTCACGCTGGGCTCCGCCCACGCCGCCGCGCCGACCGCCCCGCGCACGCTCCGCGTCCTCTCCTACAACATCCACCACGGCGAAGGCGTCGACGGTCGCCTCGAGCTCACGCGCCTCGCCGGCATCATCTCCGCCTCCGCCGCCGACATCGTCGCGCTCCAGGAGGTCGATCGGAAGACCACGCGCAGCAAAGGCCTCGACCAGGCCGCGGAACTGGCCGACCTGACCGGCCTGCGCCACGCCTACGGCAAGGCGATGGATTATCAGGGCGGCGCCTACGGTCAGGCGCTGCTCAGCCGCTGGCCGCTGGAGGACTTCACGGTGCATCCGTTGCCCAACCCCGCCAAGGTCGAGCCGCGCATCGCGATCTCCGCCGTCGTGCGCCCGCCCGGGTTCCCTGCCGTGCGCGTGATCGGCACGCACCTCGATGCCTCGCGCGATGACGCCGCCCGCCGCCAGCAGGCCGTCGCCCTCAACGCGCTTTTTGCCCAGGACGACACGCTTACCGTGCTGCTGGGCGATCTCAACGCCCGTCCGGAAACTCCCGTGATCCAGACGCTCTTCCAAGTCTGGGCCGACGCCTCCGTCGGTAGCCCCGCGCCGACAAGTCCGGCCAAGAAACCGACCGCCCGCATCGACTACGTCCTGCTCCGCCCCGCCGGCGTGTGGCGCGTGACCTCCTCGACGGTGCTGCCCGAAGCCGTCGCGTCGGACCATCGTCCGCTGCTGGTCGAACTCACGTTGGTCACCCCCTGATGTCCCCGTTTCCCATGAAAACACTGCCGGCTCTCGCCTTCGCCCTGCTGCTCGCCCTCGTCTCCTGCCGCGCCGCCGCGGACGAACCGTTTTTCTTCATCCAGCTGAGCGATCCGCAACTCGGGATGTTCACCGAGAACAAGGATTTCGCCCAGGACGCCGCGAACTTCGCGTTCGCCGTCACGGCCGTCAACCGCCTGCGCCCCGCGTTTGTCGTCATCACGGGCGATCTCGTGCACAAGCCCGGCGACGCCGCGCAAATTGCCGAATACCGCCGCATCGCCGGCCAGATCGACCCCGCGATTCCCGTCTACCACATCGCGGGCAACCACGATGTGCAGAACGTCCCCACGCCCGAGAGCGTCGCGGCCTACGTGAAAATCTTCGGCCCCGACCGCTACACGTTCAGCCACCGGAGCGTCACCGGCATCGTGCTCAACTCGAGTGTGATCCACTCGCCGCAGGAGGCGCCGGTCCAGCTGGCCGAACAAGAGCGGTGGCTGCGCGCGGAGCTGACGAAGGCGAAAGCGGCGGGCGCGCGGCACATCGTGGTCTTCCAGCATCACCCGTGGTTCATCGCGAGCGCGACGGAGCCCGACCAGTATTTCAACATCCCGCTGGCGCGCCGCGCGGCCTACATGGCACTGTTCCGCGAATTCGGCGTGCGGTATTTGTTTTGCGGACACTATCACCGCAACGCCGAGGGCCGCGACGGCGAGATCGAGAACATCACGAGCGGCCCGGTGGGGAAACCGCTCGGCGGCGCCAAGTCCGGCCTGCGCGTCGCCATCGTCCGCGACGCGGCGATCGAGCACCGCTACTACGAACTCGGCGAGCTGCCCGTGAAAATCGAACTCACCCCGCCGGCCGCCAAACCGGCCGCGAAGAAAAAGTAGGGCGGACTTCAGTCCGCCCTCGGTTGTCGGTCCAATCCGCAAAAAGGCGGACTGAAGTCCGCCCTACTTTTTCTCACGCTTTCCCCGGATGCTGCCACGGGGCGCGATACGCGCGCTGCACGAGTTTCGCGGCCGCCGGGTTGCCGATGATCTGCTCGGTCTGGCCGTCCCAGGTGAGGCGGGCGCCGGTCTCGTAGGCGATCATCGCGAGCTTCACGGCGGTGGTCGAGAGATGCCCCTCCTCGACGGAGCAACTGGCGGGCTTCCGGGTGCGCACGGCGTCGAGGAAATCCACCATGTGCAACAGGCCCAGATCGGCCTTCATTTCGGTGGTCTTGCGCTCGGCGTTCTTCCCGCGCGCCGTGAAACTCCACTTCGCGTCGCTCACGAACACCGTGCCCTTTTCGCCATAGAAAAAGATGCCGTTGTTCGTCTCGGGCGAGTGCTCCTCGGCGCCCCACATGCGGTGGCGCCACGTGATCGGGCAGCGCGCGTACTCGAACTGCGCGGTGAGCGTGTCCGGCGTCGTGATTTTTCCGGCGAGTTGAAACAGGCCGCCCGTTGCGCTGACGGTTTTGGGGGAGGTTTCGCCGAGGATCATGCGCGCGGCGTCGATCAGATGCAGACCCCAGTCGTAAAGATGCCCCTGACCGGTGGTCTTTTCCTGCCGCCAGTTTTTGTGGCCGACCTGCGGGCTGTAGGGAATGAGCGGGGCCGGGCCGCACCAGAGATCCCAGTCGAGGGTGGCGGGCGGCGGCACCGGCGCCGCACTCAGCACGCCGTTGGTGAAATGGATCTGGGCCTCCGCCTGCACGACGCGCCCGAGCTGCCCGTCGGCGATGAACTGCTTCACCGCCTGATACGCCGGGCTCTGCCGGCGCTGGAGGCCGATTTGCACGACTCGCCCGCTCTTGGCGACGGCGTCGACCATCGCGCGGCCCTCGCGGATGTCGTAGGCGAGCGGCTTCTCGCAGTAAACGTCGAGCCCGCGCTGCACACACGCAATCAGCTGCAACGCGTGCCAATGCGGCTGCGTGCCGATGATGACCGCCTCGAGGCCGGGCGTCGTGAGCATGTCCTCGTAGAGCTTGAAGGTCTTGGGCCGCGAACCCTGGAGTTTTTCGATGTCCGCCGCGCTTTTTTCGAGATGCGCGCTGTCCACATCGCAGAGCGCGAGCACCTCGACCCCGCCGGCTTTGAACGCGGCGTTGACGTTGACCATGCCATACCAACCGCAGCCGATGAGGCCGAGTTTCACTTTACGCCCGGGGCTCGGCGCCGGTTTCGCGACGGGGGTGGAGGGACCGGCAGCCGGGGTGTCGGCACCCCGCGCGCTGAGTTGGGAAAGGGCGGCGGCACCGGCGGTGACCGAACCGAGGAACTGGCGGCGGTTGAGAGGTTGCACGGCGCCGAGTGTCCACGGCGGGCGGAACGACGGAAAGCCAAAACCGAGTGGGCGCGCCCGGCCAACGGCGCGGCCGTTTCCAACCGCCGATGAAGGGCCGCGTGGGAAAGCGCTCCTCCACCGGATCGCACCGCCCGTCTTGACCTCCGCCGCCGGCCCGCGCCAACTCTGCGCATGACCGACCTACCCGCCGACGACCAAACGTTCCTGAAAGAGCTCGTGAAAACGTCGCGCCGCAAACACCACCACGTGAAGTGGACCGACCGCGACGGCACGGAGCGCATCACCGTGCTCGATCAGACCGAGGTCGTGCGCGTGGCCAAGCTCGCCCACCGGATGGGCATTGCGAAACCCGAGTTGCTCCGCCAGGCGGCGCATATCCCGGTGACGAAGCCGGCGGCGGCTTCGCCGACCGTCGCGGACCCGGCCGCGACCTGACGCGCCGGCGGCGGGAGCGCCGACGGCGGGCGTTTCCCTCCGGCGCGATGCCAGATATTCAGCTGGCGTTGGGGCAGGTGCGGCGCATTTTCGTGACCCGATAGTGACTTCTCCCGGCTTGCGCGCGACCCCCAGGCGCCCCTGCCTCGTTGTCCTTCCGTTTTTCTACCATGACCCTAAACCCTGCTCCTCTGCCCTGTCGTCCTTCGTTCGCGAAGGGCCTCCTCCAAGCCGCCCTCTGCGCGGGCTTGTCGCTCTCCACTGCGGCATTTGTCCCGCGCCTCTTCGCCGCGGAGTCCGCGGCAGCCACGGGCGTCGTCACCGGCACGGTCACGAACAAGACCACCGGCAACGGCCTCATCGGCGCCAAGGTCGAGATCGCCGCGCTCAAACTGCAGGCGTTCGTGGACAACACCGGCCGCTACCTCCTCAATGTCCCGGTCGGCACGCATGAACTCATCGTCACGTACACCGCGCTCGACACTCAGACGAGCACGGTCGTGATTTCCGCGGGCAACCCCGCGGTGCGCGATTTCGTGATGAGCAGCAGCGTGCTGATGCTCGATTCCTTCAAGGTCGTCAGCGAAAAAGCCGGGGCGTCTTCCGCCCTGACCCAGCAGCGCAACGCCGACAACCTCAA
Organism: uncultured Opitutia bacterium; assembly: GCA_903948415.1. GTDB lineage: Bacteria > Verrucomicrobiota > Verrucomicrobiia > Opitutales > Opitutaceae > GAS368. Next base: position 4,447 of record CAJAYO010000041.1, read on the forward strand.
GAGCGTCGCCTCGATGGACGCGCTCGGCGATCTGCCCAACATGAACGCCACCGAACTCGCGATCCGGCTCCCCGGCGTCGCGTTCGGCAACCCCGGCGATGAAGTCGTCGAAGTCATCAGCGTCCGCGGCATGGGCGCCGGCATGAGCTCGATCACCATCGACGGCGGCGGCATGTCGTCGTTCAGCGCGCAAAACCGCAACACCCGCATGACCGCCTTCACGGGCGCGATGTTCGAGGCCCTCGAAGTCATCAAAGGCCAGACCCCCGACAAACCGGTGGACTCCCTCGGCGGCAGTGTGAACTTCAAAACCCGTTCGCCGCTCAATATGCGGGAAAAGCGCCGCCTCAACTACAACTTTACTGCCCGCATGGCGCCTTGGTTTACCGAGCAAGTGCCGCTCCGGGAAGCCCGCCGCAACCACGGATTGTTCAACGCGTCCTACACGGAGAAATTCGCGATCTTCGGCGAAGAGCGCGAAAATCTCGCCGTCTCCGTCAACGCCTTCTACAGCGAAAACGCCTTCGGCTTCTACCGCACCCAGCGCGACTATCAGCAGGCCCCCAACGGCCTGTTCAGCAACGGTCCCGCCTTTGTCTGGGACTACCGCACGACCGACAATTTCAACAACCGCCGGCAGCGCAGCCTGAGCACCAAGTGGGACTACCGCCTCAGCCGCAATTCCCTCATCAAACTCAACCTGATCTACAACGATGCGCCCGAGCCCATGCGCCGCCAGTATCAGACGCGGGCCTTCGCCGGCAGCCAGACCACCGTCCCCAATGCCACCACGTCCGGGGTCGTCCCCGGTTGGACGGATCGCATTACGACCGTGCGCGCGGTGCCGCAGTCCCCGTTCAACGCCAACGGCTCCGTCAACACCAACACCTCCGGCACGACCCAGGCGGCGCTGATCGACGTCCAATCCACGCTGATCAATCGCGACCAACGCCTCCGCCATTTGGATCTCGCCGGCGAGCACACCTTTGGTCCGCTCGATGTGGAATGGGCCGGTCTCTGGAGCCGCACCCGCTACCGCACGCTGGGCGCCGAGGGCTCGCTCACCAACCGCATCGGTAATATTCCCTTCCGCGGCCCCAATGGCCGCGACAACAGCGTGACCCCGACGGCCACGAATCCCTTCGACACCATCGTCGGGCCCAACGGCGAGACCGGCGTGGGTTGGATTCTCGACCGCACCCAAAGCGATCTCTACCCGCGCTTCATCCAAAACGGCGGCCTCGATTTCACCAATTACCGGAATTACCGCCCGTCCGTGAACGGTCTCAGCACGAACTCCGGGAACCTCGACATCGATTTCATCCGCGAAGCCCGCGCCCATTTCAAGTACAAGCTCCCCATCCAGGCCTTCAGCGCCTTCCTCAAGACGGGGGGCCAGGTCCGCGATCACGTGGTGGAGTTCGAGCGCCGCGGCCGCCAGTGGAGCTACATCGGCCGGGAGGCTCTGACCCCCGACGGCTCCATTCTCACCTGGGATCACGTGAAGACCGGTCGCAACATTCCGCAATGGGAGGGCGCGCAGTATATCCAGAATGGCCAACCCACCAACCCCGCCCTCTGGGAGGAAAATCGGTATGTTTATGAGCAGAACAGACTGTCCGGCGGGAGTAAGACCACGGAGACGATCACCGGCTACTATCTCATGACCCAAGGGCGCGTCGGATCGACCGGCTTCCTCGGCGGGGTTCGCCGCGAAGTCACCGACACCGTCGGGGTCGCCCGGATCCGCAGCCGCGTCCTGAGCTCAAACGCCGAACGACTCGCGGATCCGGTCGGCTCGGCCGAGCGCGACTTCCGGTTGCCCTTCCGCAACGAAGGCAGCTACGGACAGAATTTTCCCAGCGTCCACCTCTGGCGCGATCTCACGCCGAACATGAAGGTCCGCAGTTCGTGGACCACGAGCTTCGGGCGCCCGTCGCTCGCCAATGCGCTGCCGACGTTCTCCTTTAGCGACACCAACCAGACGGTCTCCCTCGGCAATCCCGCGCTCTTGCCGCAAAAGGCGAAAAATTGGGACGCCTCCGTCGAATACTATTTCGAACCTTCCGGCTCCTTCTCCGTGGGCTGGTTTCACAAATCGATTCGCGACTACATCGTCGGAGCCCGCGAAACCGGGGTCGTCGACGCCGGGGCCGACAACGGGTTCGAGGGCCTTTACGAGGGCTACAAGATCCTCCAGAGCGTCAACGCCGGCACGGCCGTCGCCCAGGGCTTCGAGTTTTCCTATCAGCAGCAGTTCCGCTTTCTGCCGGGCCTCCTGAAGACGCTCCGCCTGAGCGCCAACTTCAGCGTCACGAATTCCCACGGCGATTTCGGCACGGTCGGCGCCTACCGGGGCAACGGCGAAATCGCCGGCTTCATCCCCCGCACCGGCAATCTCGCCGTGTCGTGGGACTACAAGAAATTCGGCGCGTCGATGAGTTACAACTACACGAGCCAAAACATCCGGTCCTACAACGCCACGGCCCCCTCGCGGAACCAGTACCTCGCTCCCCGCGAGCTCATCAACCTGAACCTGCGCTACCAGCTGCCGCGGAATCTCACGCTGAACTTCGGCGTGGCGAATCTCTTCAACGAGCCCCAGCGCTACTTCCGCGGCGTGCCCGACCAGCTCGAGACCTTCCTCATCAACGGCACGACGATCACCGCCGGCCTCGAGGGCCGGTTCTGAGATAGGCCGACGTGCCCTCCCACCTCGCCCGGTCGCACCCGCGACCGGGCGTTTTTTTGTAGGCCCGCCCGGTGGGCGGGCTCGCCAAAACCCGGCCAACGGCCGGGTCTATACCGATTTCAGCTCCCGCAGCGCATCCGCCGCGATCCACCGCGCCGCGCGCGAATCCAAGGTCGCGATGCGCTTCGCCTCGGCGATCGCCGCGCACCGCAGCGCCGGATTGCGCTTCCCGATCTGGCGCAGCGCCCAGTTGACCGCCTTCTTCACAAAATTCCGCTCGTCCGTCGCCTCGCGCGCGATCACGGGCAGAAACCGCCGGAAAACGTCGTCGGGCAGCTCCTTCCGGTGGATCGCCATCCCGGCCATGGTCGCAAAGCCTGCGCGCTTCACGAATTCGCCTTTTCGCTCGCTCCACGCGAGCGCTTTTTCCTCGGCGAATTCCGTTCGGTCGATGAGAAACGCGAGCGCATCCGTCAGCGCCCAGTTGTCCGCCGCGCGCACCCACTGCTCCATCTGGCCGCGGGTGATCTGCTTTGGATTTTCGACGAGCGTCGCGAGGATGCGCGCGTCGTGGATGCCGCTGTCCCAGAGTTCGAGGGCGAGCGCGTGATCGCGCCGGTGCGAGCGGGCGAGAGCGCGCAGCACCGGCATGGCAAGGCCGAGCTGTTCGGCTTGCGAGACGATGCCGAAGCGGGCTTGGCCCGCGACGTTGGCGTCGTTGCGCAGCGAATAGAGATGCGCGACGAGCCGGACGGATTCGCTCAGCCCAACCTGGAAACAGGCTTCACAGCACATCGGTTTGGTTCAGGCGGCGCTGGCGGACCGGGCCCGCCGCGCCCGCACCGCCGCGGCCAGATTCGCGAATACGGGCAGCGTGGGCTCCCACGCGAGGCACGCATCGGTGATGCTCCGGCCGTAGACGAGCGGCCGGGCCGAGAAATCCTGCGCGCCGCCGAGCAGGTTGCTTTCGATCATCAGCGCGCAAATCGCCCGTTCGCCCGCGGCGACTTGGGCGGCCACGGCGGCGGCGACTTCCGGCTGGCGATCCGCGTCCTTGAGGCTGTTGGCGTGCGAGCAATCGACCATCAGGTAGGGCGGCAGACCGTTTTTTTCCAACAAGACGGCGGCCAGACGCACATCGGCGGAGGAGAAATTCGGTCCCCGCGAGCCGCCGCGCAGCACGAGGTGGGTGTGGTCGTTGCCCGTCGTGCCCATCACCGCCGGCGCGCCCTCGCGCGTGAGCGACGGAAACCAATGCGGGTGCCGCGCGGAGCGGATCGCGTCGAGCGCCACCTGCACGTCGCCATCGGTGCGGTTCTTGAAACCCACCGGCATCGAGAGACCCGACGCCAGCTCGCGATGCACCTGGCTCTCGACGGTGCGGGCGCCGATCGCACCCCAGGAAACAAGGTCGGCGTAGTATTGGCCGAGGGTCGTATCCAGGAATTCCGTCGCCACCGGCAGCCCGCGGGCGACGACCTCGATCATCAGCTGGCGGGCGAGGCGGAGGCCGCGGTTGATCTGGTAGGAATGGTCGAGCACCGGATCGTTGATCAGGCCCTTCCAGCCGACGACCGTGCGGGGTTTTTCGAAGTAGACGCGCATCGCGAGCACGAGTTCGCCCGCGTAGAGCGGCGCGACCTCGCGCAACCGGTCGGCATACTCCAGAGCCGCCACCGGATCGTGGATCGAGCACGGCCCGACGACGACCAGCAGGCGGTCGTCCGCGCCGGTGACGATGGCGCCGATATCGCGGCGGGCCTGCGCGATGCTGGCGGCC
>CAJAYO010000042.1 GCA_903948415.1 uncultured Opitutia bacterium
CCAACACGAAAGAAAGCTTGATGAAGCGCGGCCGAACTGCTGTCGGCCCCAGGAGGGAGTGGGCCGTCGCGCGCCCTCCGCGCTCGACGTTCCGCCGCTTGCGATCCCGCCCAAGTTAGACGCTCGCTGTCGGTGATCTCGGCGAGGTCGAGCCCATGGCGTTGGGCGATCTTGCCGCCCGCAGAGCGGTGGCGCTCCACGACGGACCACGACCGGTGAACCTTGCCGGCCTTGCGCCGTTCGCGGCACTCGAGGAAGAGGCCGGCATTTTAGCGGATCGCGCCCGCGCCGGACTGGGGCTAGGTCGCCACCCCACGCGTCGAAAAAAAACGACCGACCACGGGGATCCAGTGCGTTGCGCCCGCGCGGCGGGCGAAGACGCCCCCGAAAACACGCGAAAAACGGGCGAAGCGCGGAAGTCGGGTGACCAAAAAACCACGGCCGCGATGCAGGCAGCGGGCGGAAGGGGCCGATTCAACCGGAACCGGACCCAACAAAGCCTACGTGTTAATGCCCGAGGTCGATCCTTGCCCTGCCCGAGGGTAGTCCCCTTGAATGAGTGGTCCAGAGGGCTTTCCCCGGAAGTTCCTTCGAATTCAATACATGATCCCTATGCCCCCCCTCCTTCTTCTTACCGCAGTGAGTACGATCTGCCGCCGCGTGATGTCCGGTCTCTTGTTGGCGGGCGCAGTGTTCGCGGGGGCCTCGTCTGCGTGGGCGCAGGCGACCACAGGTGGGGCCGGGGTGGTAACTTACGGCCAGGCCGTCGTCGAGATTCAGGGAATCATTCCGTTTACCCAAACCTATACCATCGTCCTGACCTCTCCGTATACCCTGACGCCGGGCATTTCGGTACCCGTGACCTTCGCCGTGACGCCCCTCTCGATTCCCACCGGGGTTTTGCCGGAGACCGCCATATCGTATGTGACCCTGAGCCCCGCGGCTCCGGTGTTCACGGGGCCCAATCAGGCGCAGACCATTGTGGTGACCTATGCGATCCCCTCCACGGCCGTGAAAGGCCCTTACGGGATGAAGATCCTCGCGGAGGGTTTCCCGGTTCCGCTGGCCGGGCTGGTGAACTTGGGCACGCAGATCAATGCTGTCGCTTCGGTGTCCGTGGTGATCAACGCGCCGCCGGCGGTCGTCATCGCCAATCCGGCGGATGCCTCGGTGATCTCGGTGCCCGCCAACAGTCTGCCGGTGACCGTGCCGTTTGACTTCACGGCGACCTCGACGGACGTGGCTGCGACGAACACCGCGCCGGCCACGGCGGCTTCGGCGATCACGGAACTGACGGCGCAGTTGGACGGGGCGACGATCGCCTTGACCAGCACGACGGGGCTCGGCACGACGTCGGCCAGTGCGACGGGAAGTTTGGTGATCCAGACGCTGGGGGCGCACTCGGTGACGGCGCAGGCGACGAATCTGGGTGGCGTCACGACGGATGTGAACCAATTTACGGTGGTGGTGACCGGCGCGGCCCCGCCGACGGTGGTGATCGCTTCGCCGACGGTGAACAGTGTCTACACCTACCGGGCCGGGACGACGCCGACGGTGGTGCCCTTCACCTTTACCGCGACCAGCAGTTTTGGGGGGATCAAAACCCTCACGGCGAAGGTCGACGGGGTGGAGCAAATCTTTTCGATCACGTACGGTGCGGGCAACCTGACGGCGAGCGGTACGATTGTGCTGCCCTACACGGTGGGTGGGTCGCACACGGTCAGCGTCGACACGACCGATGACAACGGGACGGCGGCGGCGACCTCGAATTTCACGGTCAACGTGGTCGCGCCGACGCCGACGATCGCGATCAGCCAGCCGCTGAGCGGTGCGACGCTGCCGGTGGCGACCGGGGCCACGAGCGTGGCGGTGCCGTACGCGTTTACGACGACGTCCAACAACGGCTTTTTTGTCGACTCCGTGAGCGCCTCGCTCGACGGCACCCCGATCGTGATCGGTGCCACCACCGGGCTGGGCACGGCGAGCGCGACGAGCACGGGCACGCTGCTGGGGGTGACGGCGGGAACGCACACCCTGGTGGCCACGGGCATCAGCGCGGGCATCGTGGTCACGACGTCCACCTCCTTTACCGTCACCTCGGTGCAGACGCCGCCGACCGTGGTGATCAACACGCCCGCGGCGGGGTCGAGCTACACCCGCACGACGACCGGTCCGGCGCTGTGCATCCCGCTCACCTTTACGGGTACGAGCACCGCCGCCAATGCGGTGATCACGGAACTCCGGGCGACGTTGAACGGGACGGCCCTGGCCGTCACGTCGACGACGCTGAACCAGCGGGTGGCCCAGGGCGCCGCGACGCTGACGGTGAGCGCGGCGGGCACCTACACGATCAGTGTCACGGCCGTCGACGCCGTGGGCACGGCGAGTGCCGTCCGCACGTTCAGCGTGGTGGTGGTGCCGCCGCGGCGGGTTCACGGGTCGATCTTTTTCGATGTGGATTGCGACGGAAACTATGACGGCGAGGACTACCATCTCGCAGGCATTCCGGTGAAGGTCTACAACACGAGCAACGCGGTGGTGGGCAGCACGGTGACGGATTGCGACGGGGGCTACTCGCTCGGCAACCTCACGGCCGGCACGTATCGGGTGGTACCGATCCCCTATGCAGGGCTGAAGTTGAGCACGGTCACGGAGCGGACCGTGACGGTGGCCGCGGTGGATGTGTGCGTGCCGCGCATCGGGGTGTTTTTGGACTTTGCGGCGATCCGGCCGATGACGGCGAACGGGTGCACGATCGGTTTCTGGAAGAACAATCTCGAAAAGGCGATTTCCGGCGTCAGCAAGGGGTGCCAAGTCAGCAAGTCCAAGCTGACCTCGTATACGTCGAAGATCGGATCGTTTGCCCTGCCGCCGCATGATGCGATTTCGATGAAAACCGCCGTGGCGACGATGGCCTACACCGGTTCGACGCCGGCCTTGCTGCTGTCCAAGCAGCTGTTGGCAGCGCAATACAATTACCAGAACGAGGCGTATATTGGCGGCAACCAGAACCTCACGATGTGCTTTCTGTGGTGGGGCGAGTATGTGATGGCGAACCCCGGCAAGTACTCGAGCACCGACATCCTGTGGGCCAAGGATTGGTGTGACGCCTACAACAACAGCCACGGTGGCGCGGTGAACGGCCCGCGCTGAGCGCAGGCCCGCCGGGCCCTCCGGGGTCTTTCTGAAGTAGAGGCGGCGGGGTGCCGCCGGCGGTGACGCCGCGGCCAGCGAGCGTCAGCGGGCGGAGGCCGTGGGCGAGGAAAGCGGAGAGGGCCGCGTCCGCCAAACGGCCCAAGCGTTTGGGCCGGCCCGCGCGAACGAGGGGAGAGCGCCCCCGGGCCGACGGATCAGGAGGCCGTGACCGTGCGCCGGCGCAGCTGGCCGCAGGCGGCGTCGATGTCGGGGCCGCGGGAGCGGCGGAAGTGTGCGACGAGTTGGTGCTCGCGGAGGATGGCCGCGAAGGCGTCGGCGGTGTCGTCGGAGGACGGGGTGTAGGCGACCCCGCGCAGGCTGAGGCCGGTGGGGTTGTAGCGGAGGAGGTTTACGTGCATGCGGCGCGCGCCGAGGACGGCGGCGAGGGTGCGGGCGTGGTCGGGCGAATCGTTCACGCCGCGCAGGAGGCAATATTGGATCGTGACGGGGCGGCCGCGGCTGGCCTGAAAGCGGTCGGCGGCGGCGAGGATGTCGGCGATCGGAAAACGTTTGCCCATCGGACGGAGTTGCGCGCGGGTGGCGTCGTCGGGGGCGTGGAGCGAGACGGCGAGGTGGACGTTGAGGCCGGCGGCGGTGAGGGCGTCGATGCCGGGGACGATGCCGACGGTGGAGACGGTGATCTGACGCCAGCCGAGGGCGCCGAGACGGTTGTCGGCGATGCGGTCGATGGCGGCGAGGACGTGGTCGAGGTTGAGCATGGGTTCGCCCATGCCCATGAAGACGACGGTCTGGAGCTTGCGGCCGACGGCGAGGGCTTCGCGGCGGAGGGCGAGGAATTGCTCGACGATTTCGCCGGCAGTGAGGTTGCGCTCGAAACCGGTTTTGGTGGTGGCGCAGAAATCGCA
>CAJAYO010000043.1 GCA_903948415.1 uncultured Opitutia bacterium
CGCAAACTCGTAATCTTTTTCGTGTCTTTTCGGCCCCACGACTGCCCTCCTCTGCCTCTCCCGCTTGTCAGCTCTCTTGCCTTCTCTCTCGCGACGCGAGCGCGGGCCGCAAGCGAGGTCTGCGGCCTCGCTTTCGCAATCGCAGGGGCCGCTCGCGCCTCCTCCTCCGACGCCTTCGCCTTCGCCTTCGCCTTCGCCTTCGCCTCCGCCTTCGCCTTCGCCTCCGCCTTCGCCTTCGCCTCCGCCTTCGCCTCCGCCTTCGCCTTCGCCTCCGCCTTCGCCTTCGCCTTCGCCTCCGCCTCCGCCTTCGCCTCAAGGCCGACTCGCGGGCCGGCACGCAGCCCCGAATTCCCCTCCCGGTCGTTTGCGGGCCCGACCCCGGCCCCTTTTTTGTTTGGAATAGTTCTAATTATCACTTGCACCTTAGAACCATTCCAATTTGTTGCCCCCTCCTCAAAACCGCATGTCCACCGCCACCGTTACCTCCGACGCCCTCGCGCAGAAACTCGCTGACAGCGGGCTGCGCGCTACCCCCCAGCGTGAGGTCGTCTACAGCGTTCTCCTCAAGAAACGCGACCACCCCACCGCCGACGAAGTCTTCGCCCGCGTGAAGCCCGACCTCCCCACCATCTCGCTCGCCACCGTCTACAACTGCCTCGAGACCCTCGTCCAGTGCGACCTCGTCCGGGCGGTCAATTTCGAGCGCGGCCCGACCCGCTATTGCCCGAATCTCCAGCCCCACGCCCATTTTCACGACGAGCAGACCGGCAAGACCCACGACATCGACCTCCCGCCGGAAGTCCTCGAAAAGGTCAGCTCCGTCCTCCCGCGCGGCTACGACGCCAAGTCCGTCGAAATCATCTTCCGCGGCAAAGCCACCAAGGCGCATCACTAAGCCCCTCTCGGCGTTCCCGTCGCTCAACTCTCCTCTCTCAACGTTCACCTTTCCGTATGTCCTCCCTCGTCATCCACGACCTCCACGTTTCCATCGGCGAAAAACCAATCGTCAAGGGCCTGACCCTCACGATTAACAGCGGCGAAGTGCACGCCATCATGGGGCCCAACGGCACCGGCAAGTCCACGCTCTCCAAGGCGATCGCCGGCCACCCGGACTACACCATCACCGGCGGCGACGTCCTCCTCGACGGCGTGTCCATCCTCAGCCAGGAGGCCGACGAACGCGCCCGCGCCGGCATCTTCCTCGCCTTCCAATACCCGAGCGAAATCCCCGGCGTCTCCATCGCCAACTTCCTCCGCGCCGCCCAACAGGCCCGCATGGCCGAGGGCGAGGAACTCGACGCCTCCGCCTACTACAAGCGCCTCTACTCGAAGATGGACCTCCTCAAAATCGACCGGAAGTTCACCTCCCGCTCCGTCAACGACGGCTTCTCCGGCGGCGAAAAGAAACGCTGCGAAATCCTCCAGATGGCCATGCTCGAGCCCAAGTTCGCCCTCATGGACGAAACCGACTCCGGCCTCGACATCGACGCCCTCCGCATCGTCGCCGACGGCGTCAACACCATGCGCGGCCCGAATCTCGGCGTCCTTCTCATCACCCATTACCAGCGCCTCCTCGACTACATCGTCCCCGACCACGTGCACGTCATGTATGACGGCCGCATCGTGAAATCCGGCGACAAATCCCTCGCCCTCGAACTCGAGGCCAAGGGCTACGACTGGATCAAAAAAGAACTCGCCGCCGCCACCGCCTGAACTTCGGACCGCCACCCATCGCTAAGACCATGAAGCCACCGACCGACACCGACACCCTCACGGCTCCCGCCGTCGACCTCCCGTCCGAGACCACCGCCGTGGAGAATCCCGCCGTCGGCATCGACCAGACCGCGGGCAACTTCAGCTACAAGATGGAATACGCCTTCGACGCCGGCACCGGCCTCAGCGAAGACACCGTCCGCTACATCAGCTCCGTCAAAAAAGAGGCGCCGTGGATCCTCGAGTTCCGGCTCGCCGCGCTGAAGAAATTTTTCTCCATGCCGCTGCCCACCCACTGGGCCACCAAGGACCTTGAGGCCATCGATTTTCAAAAAATCCGCTACTACCTCTCGCAGGGCCAGAAACCCAAACGCACCTGGGACGAGGTCCCCGACGACATCAAGAAAACCTTCGAGCGCCTCGGTATTCCCGAGCAGGAGCGCAAGTTCCTCGCCGGCGTCGAGGCCCAGTTCGACTCCGAGGCCGCCTACTCGAACATCAAGGAGATCGTCGCCAAACAGGGCGTCATCTTCGTCAACTCCACCGAAGGCCTCCGCGAGCACCCCGAGCTCTTCAAGAAATTCTTCGGCAAGGTCATCCCGACCGGCGACAACAAATTCTCCGCGCTCAACAGCGCCGTGTTCTCGGGCGGCTCGTTCATCTACGTGCCCAAGGGCGTGAAGGTCGCCCAACCCCTCCAGGCCTACTTCCGCATCAACGCCGAAAATTTCGGCCAGTTCGAGCGCACCCTCATCATCGCCGACGAAGGCTCCGAGGTCGTCTACATGGAGGGCTGCACCGCCCCGAAATTCTCCACCTCGACGCTCCACAGCGCCGTCGTCGAACTCGTCGCCCTCAAGGGCGCCAAGATCCAATACATCACCGTCCAAAACTGGGCCAACAACGTCTTCAATCTCGTCACCAAACGCGGCATCGCCCACGAGGACGCCGAGATCAAGTGGATCGACTGCAACATCGGCAGCCGCCTCACGATGAAATACCCCGGCGTCGTCCTGAAGGGCGAACGCGCCCGCGGCGAAGTCATCTCCATCGCCCTCGCCAACGACGGCCAGCATCAGGACACCGGCGCGAAAATGATCCACGCCGCCAACCACACGACCTCCAACATCGTCGCGAAATCCATCTCCGTCGGCCAGGGCCGCAGCACCTACCGCGGCGTCGTCCACATTCCGAAGCACCTCAAGGGCTGCAAAAACAACACCGAGTGCGACGCGCTGCTCATCAACACCAACAGCCGCACCGACACCTATCCCGCCATCACCGTCCGCGGCGACAAAAACTCCACCCAGCACGAAGCCTCCGTCTCAAAGGTTTCGGAAGACATGATCTTCTACATGCAGCAGCGCGGCCTCACCGAGGGCCAGGCGATGAGTCTCGCCGTGAACGGCTTCATCAACGACCTCGCCCGCCAATTCCCCATGGAATACTCGGTCGAACTCAAACGCCTCATCGACCTCGAAATGGAAGGCAGCGTGGGCTGACGCCCTCGAAGGACCCAGGTCCAATGACTAATGTCCCATTAGTCTCCGGCACTCGGTCATCACGCCACCTCCGCTCATCAGTCATTAGATATTAGTCATTGGTCATTCCGCACGCCGCCATGTCCGTCTCTCCCGTCCTCTCCTCTCCCCCCTCCCTCGTCGGCAGCTTCACGCCCGAAG
>CAJAYO010000044.1 GCA_903948415.1 uncultured Opitutia bacterium
AGCCAAGACCTCGCGGCCCTGGCATGCAATCCCGCCAACGGCGGCTTCCTCCGACGAGCTCTTCGGCCCATTCTCGGAAGCCGCCGTTGGCTTTGTCCTCATTCGGTTTTACCATTGGATTGAACATACAAGCGCACCGAGGTCCGAACCGAGGTCACGGAGCCAAGCCCCTTGTCCGCTCTGTGGCCTCGGTGGGCTGGGCTCCGTGCCCTCTGTGAAATGCATTGGGGCAAGTTGGGTGTGAAACATACGGGCCAGGGCCCGGGAGCGCGGGCGCCGGAGCGGCGCAGGCTGGCGGCGAAGCGGCGGCGGTCGCGGGAGGGGCGGGGATTAGCGGCGGGCCGAGAGGGCGGGGAAGAGGCACGTGAAGCACGTGCCGGCGCCGGACTGCGACTGAAAGCCGATGAAGCCGTGGTGGTGGCGCATCACGCGCTGGGCGATCGCCAGGCCGAGGCCGGTCGCGGTCTCGCGGGGTTTGGTGGTGAAAAACGGATCGAACACGCAGTGGTGGACTTCGGGCGGGATGCCGGCGCCGTTGTCGCGGACTTCGACGATCACGAACTCGCCGGGAGAGGCGTCGACGGAGAGCGCCTTGGCTTCGCGGTGGGAGAGGTGGGCGGACCGGGCGGCGAGGGCGAGCCGGCCGCCGCCGGGCATCGCATCGCGGGCGTTGATACACAGGTTGAGGAACACTTGCTGGAGCTGGTTGGGTTCGCCGCGGACTTCCGGAAGGTCCGGGGCGACCTCGACGGTCAAGGTGATGTTGCGGCCGATCAGTTCCGTGGCGATCACGCCGGTTTCCTCCAGCACGGGGCCGATTTGCACCGGGGTGAGGGCCGGTTCGGTGCCGCGGGCGAACATCAGGATCTGGCGCAGCAGAGCGGCGCCGCGCTCGGCGTTCTGGCGGATGACGCCGGCGCGCCGGGCGATGTCGGGCGCGGCGCAGGCTTCGATGCATTCGGCATTCAGGGTGACGGTCATGAGCAGGTTGTTGACATCGTGGACGACGCCGCCGGCGAGCTGGCCGAGCAACTCGATGCGTTGGGAGCGCAGCAGCTGTTGCTCAAGCTGTTTGCGGTCGGTGGTATCGCGGAAGGTGAACTCAAGCAGGGTGCCGTCCGACCAGGGGAGGCGGACGACCGTGACCTCGGCAAATGCGCCCGGTTGGACGGAGAGCTGCAGGGCGGCTTCGAAGGTTGCGAAGCGGTGATCGGTGCCGCCGAGCGAGGCGAGTCGAGCCCGCAAGGTCGCGGCGGTGGCGGCCGAAAAACAATCGAGGATGCAGGCCGGCGGCGGGCCGACCAGCTGGACGAACGCGGCGTTGGAGTTTTGGATCAGGCCGGAGGCGTCGGTGAGGACGATGCCGTCGGGGGAGTGGGCGATGGCCGCCTCGAACCGGGCCTGTTCATCGCAGAGCCGGCGAAAACGGTTGAGCTGCGTGATGGTGCGAATGCGGGTCCGCAGCTCGATGAGATCGACGGGCTTGTTGAGGAATTCGTCGGCGCCGGCCTCGAGGCCGCGCAGGCGGAACTCACGGCCCGCCAGGCCGGTGAGGAGAATGATCGGGACGTGGCGCAGCACGGGGTTGGCCCGCAGGTGGCGGCAGACATCGAAGCCATCGAGGCCGGGCATCACAATATCGAGGAGCACGACGTCCGGCGGCGTCAGGGAGGCCACGGCGAGCGCATCGTCTCCGTTCTCCGCGAACAAAATGCGATGGCCCGGCTCCTTTTCCAGCAATACTCTCAATATTAACCGAGTCATCTCGTCGTCATCGACCACGAGAACCGTCCGCGTCGTTTGCATCGCTGTAGTTAGTGGTGGGAATTGGATTTAAAGCCAGCTCTCGATGGACTCTCCATGAAGCGAAGCATCGCGAAAAGGGAGGTGGCGGGAGAGGTGAATTGAAGGGGCGGGCGCGTTCGGACCGGCGGGGGCGGGCCAAAATATGCGCAGGGATTGGCAACGCGTGCCTACCGGGCGATGGCGCAGGGGAGTAAGTTGCCGCGCAGTGAACCCCCTCCGCTTATGAAGAAAAAAAACTCCCTCCCCACGCCGGCCGTCCACGAGCAGAAGATGCCGATGGCACAGCCGGCGCAGACCATCGCGCACACGGTGGCGGAACATCAGAGCGATCCGGGCCATCATTTTCACGCCCGGGGCAAACCGTTGGACAGCCGGACGTCGGTGGCGGCGGGCGAGCGGTTGCAGCGGGTGCGCGGGCGCGCCCAGGCCAATTGAGGTGCGCGTCGCGGCGCCGAGCGGGGCGGTAGCCTGACGATCCTCCCGTCAGGGAGTCATCAGCTGCGCGAGGCTCGCGACGGAAACGTCGACGGACGGGGCAAAGCGGTTGCCGGCCATATAGCGGAGGAGACTGGTGCGGAGCTGGCGGGCGACGGGGTTGTCGCCGGCGGCATCCGTGAGATCGATACTGCAGACCACGAGGCGGCCGCGGCCCACGCGGGCTTCGAAGACGAGGCCGAGTTTCCGGGCGGTGAACCAGTCGTCGATGACCTGCACGATGGGCTGGGTCGCCGCGGGCAGACCGTCGAGGCGCAGGGGGGTGGCGCGGCTCACGAGATACCACCACTGCCAGTTGCTGTGGAAGTCCGTCGGGAAATCGGCGAGGGCCGGGTGGCGCGGGTCGCAGAGAAGGCCGAGCGTGGTCGGGGGCTGGCCGCGGGTCCACGCGGTGTTCCAGAAGATGCTGGAGAAGCCGAGGGCGACTTGGGCGGGAGGGGGGTTGCGGACGCGGGCGGGCGGCACGGCGAGGAGGACGTTGCCGCCGGCGGCGAGGGCGGCGAGGGCGGCGTCGTCGAGTTCGCCGGTGACGAGGACGTTGGCGGGGTCGGGCGGGGTGGCGGTTTTGGGCGGGTAGACCCAGACGTGCCAGTCGTTTTCGAAGGGCGTGCCGGCGAGGGCGACGACGAAGCGGTAGCGGGCGGGGGCCGGGATCTGTCGCAGGGAAACGGAGACGGAGCCGAGGACGGTGGCGTTGTCGACGGGAATGGTCTGGGGGCCGAGCCGGCCGTGGGCGACGACGCGGCCGTCGTCCGCGATGAGTTGCCAGGTGGTGACGGTGGGGGCCAGGGGCGCGGGGCCGAAGTGGGCGACCTCGACGGCGGCGGCGAGGGATTCGTCGGTGGTGAAGACGCGGCGGGCGAGGCGGGCGAGGGGCACGGTGGGGTTGCAGAAGCGGCGGTATTCGGCGGGGGTGACGTAGCCTTTCTCCTCCCAAAAGGCGTCGAGCACGCCGACGAGGGCGGTGCCCTGGCCGGGGAAGTCGTGGAGATCGAGCAACTCGAAGCCGCCCATGCCGGGCGTGCGGAGGGCGGATTCGATGTCCTCTTTATAGCAGAGCGTCTGGAGTTTGCCGGAGGCGAGGAGGAAGGCGTTCGCCTGATGGGCGAGCCCGTGGGCGCGGAGGGTGTCGCGGAAGATCTCGAAATTTCGGGGTTTGAGATAGCCGGTGTATTTTTCGATTTCGGCGAAGTTCGGGTAGACGCACCACTGGCCGATTTCGTGGCTGATGACGGGGACCGAGCGCGTGCGGATGAAGGCGCGGTAGTCGGTCTGCGTTTCGGGGGCGCGGGCGTTGAGGCGCGACTTCAGGCCGTCGCCCCAAGCGTGGATGCGGGGTTTCGGGCTGGAGTGCCACTGGTTCTCGGGGAGTTCGGGCCAGCCGGCGCCGCCGGTGAAGAGGATGCGGGGTTCGGCGGTCTTGTAGTGGGAAACCCACTGCGCGAGCCACGCGGCGTGGTGGCGACCGCCGGGTTCGTTGCCGCAGGCCATGAGCAAAAAGGACGGGTGGTGGCCGTAGGTGCGGAGGATGCGGTTGGTCTCGGCGTAGAGCCAGGCGTCGACGGGCTGGCCCTCGCCGAGTTTGACGGAATGATTGGGCCACGAGGAGGCCTCGACGTGGAAGTAGACCCCGAGTTCGTCGGCGGCGGCGAAGGCGGCTTCGGGCGGGCACCAGGAGTGGAAGCGGACGAGGTTGAGCCCGTGGGCTTGGATGATGCCGAGGATACGTTTCCACTCGGCGACATCGGTGGGCGGGTGGCCGGTGCGCGGGTAGTTGGCGCAATCGAGGGTGCCGCGGAAAAACGTTTTTTGGCCGTTGAGGAGAAACTGGGTGCCGTGGGTGGTGAGCTCGCGGAAGCCGAAGGTGGTGGTGGTGGGCGGACCGGCAGCGGCGGAGGGGGCGGAAGCAAGCGCGAGGTGCGACTCGACGGTGTAGAGATGCGGGGAGAATTCGCTCCAGAGTCGAGGTGGCCGGGTCAAGGTCACGGTGACTTCGGCGGTGGGAAGGCTGCCGGTGACGACGGAGCCCTGGCCCACGAGGGCGCCGCCCGGTTGGTCGCGCACGGTGACGACGAGGCGGGCGGAGGACGCGGAAGCGGGTGCGCCGCGGAGAGTGACGGTGACGTGCACGGTGCCGGCGTTGCGCGCGACGATGCGTTGGTGGGCGACGCCGAAAGGCTCATGGGCGGCGAGTTCGAGGCGGCCGACGATGCCGTTCCAGTTGCCCTGGGTGTGGTCGCTGACGCTGTGGGCGTTTTCGCCGACATCGACGATCATGCGGTTGTCGACGCGGAGGGTGAGGCGGTGCGGGCCGGGGGGGAGCGGGCCGAGGTCGTGGAGGTGGGGCGTGCCGAGGGCGTCGGCGGTGCCGACGGGGCGGTCGTCGAGCCAGACGCGCGTCTCCCAGTGGGGGCGTTCGAGCGTGAGCACGAGGGGCTTGGCCGCCCAGGCGGGCGGGACGGTGAAATCGCGCTGATACCACGCGGCGCCGGCGTAGGTGGTCTCGGGCTGGAGCCAGAAAGGCACCTTCACGTGGCCGGGTTGGCGGTAGGGTGCATAGGCGGGGGCATCGAACCAGGACCGGTCGACGATGCCGCCGGTCCATTTGGTTTCGAGCGTCACCGGATCGCCGATACCCTGGAGCGGGAGCGTGCCGGGCAGCTGGATCGTGCCGGGGAGGGTGCGCGTGAACCAGCGTTCGGCGAGGCCGGCGTCGGTGCGGTCGAGTTGGAAGCGCCAGCGGCCGGCGAGGGACAGGACGGCGGGGTCGGCGGCGGGGGCGGAGCAGGCGGCGAGCAACGCGAGGCCGGCGGTTCGCAGGGCGGTGGCCAGACGCAGGGGTGCGCTCATGGGCGCGGAGTTTTGCGCGGCAGACGGGTGGCTCAAGGGGCAACGGCGGCCGCCGCGCAGTTACCAGTTTACGACGGGGCCGGAGCCGCGGGCGTTATAGTTGCCGGCGGCGGCGGACGACGGTGGTGGCGGTGGAGTTGCCAGGAGTTCCAGAGATTGTGCCAGAGGACGTAGAACGTGGGGCCGAGGGCGACGAGGGGGTTGGCGTAGGTCATCGCGAGGTAGATTGTGAAGGTGGTGTTTTTTTGGCCGAGGGCCTGGCTGGCTTCGGGGGCGAAGGCGCGGCCGCCGATGAGCCGGCCGAGGGCGAAGCTCGCGATGCAGGTGAGCAGGGACAGGGCGGCCACCGCGAAGAGCACGGAGGGCGAGAGGTTGGTCTGGTGGCGGAGAAACGCGGAGGCGTGGGCGGTGATGAGAAAGATCGCGGTGACCCAGGCGCCGAAGGTGACGTTGCCCAGGCGTTTCGGCCAGAGGGCGGCGGCGGGGTGGAGGCGGCGCACGAGCCACGCGAGGGCGAGGGGGGCGAAGACCACGCCGCCGACGCTGCGGGTGATTTGCGCGAACGCATCGGGGGTGGGGTGGCCGAGCACGAACGGCAAAATGACGGGCAGGAGGGCGGCGATGACGAGATTGGAGAGCAGGAAGGCGGCGACGACGTAGGGGACGCGACCGCCGAGAAAACCGGTGATGACGGGGGCGGCGGTGGCGGTGGGCGTGATGCCGCAGAAAAACGCGGCGAGGGCGACCTCGCGGCCGCCGACGAGATAGCCGAGGGCCCAGGCGGCGGCGGCGATCGCGAGGTTCGCGGCGAGGAGGAGGGCGTGGGTGCGGTGGAGGGCGTCGCGGGAGAAGCGGGTTTGCAGGAAGACGACGAAGAGCATCCCGACGACGAGCCAGCGGATGAGCCAGGCGGCGGCGGCGGCCTGGGGCAGGAGGGCGCCGAGGACGATGGCGGCGAGAATGGCGACGGTGCGGGCGAGGCCGGGTTTCACGAGGAAGGGAGGTGGAAGCGAGGCAGTGAGGGCGGCACATGGCAATGGTGGCGGTCCGGGGGGCGGTGGG
>CAJAYO010000045.1 GCA_903948415.1 uncultured Opitutia bacterium
GGAGGGAAAGAATCCTGCCTACGCCGAGTCGGCGCTGCGCCGGGACCTCGCCGGCATCGGGCAAAAGGTGGCCAAATTTCGGGCGGACGATTCGTTGCCGGAAAAGAGGCTCGCCGACAATATGATGGACTCGAACCCGGCGGCGACGGCGGCGCTCGTGCAACTGATGTGGGGCGCGCTGCTGCCGGGCCGCGAGGGCGGCTTGCTCAACGCGCGGCTGCGTTACTTCGATCCCGAACAGAAGCGCGCCGGCGTGCCCGATGATGTCGGGGCCTTGGTTTCGGGAATGAGCGATACGCGGACGGTCGTGACGCTGGTGAATCTCAGCGCGACGGCCTCCCGCACGGTCCTCGTGCAGGGCGGCGGCTACGGGGAGCACCGGATCGAATCGGTGGAGCAGGGGGGCGTCGCGACCCGGGTGGGTGCGGACACGTTTTCGGCGCGGCTCGCGCCGGGCGCGGGCGCAACCCTCACGCTCACGATGACCCGCTACGCGCACGCGCCGACCGTCGTTTTTCCCTGGGACCGGCGCTGAATTTTTCTATGACCGCACGTCTCGCTTTCTTGGCCGCACTGCTCTTCGCACACCTCACCACCCCGGTCTTTGCTGCGGAGGCCGCCCCCGTGATCGACCTCTGGCCCGAAGGCGTGCCGGACCTCAAGGCCGACGCCGGCCCCGAGAAGGACGATGGCCACGGGCGGTTCACGAACATCCACCGGCCCACGCTGATGGTCTACGCGCCGGCGGCAGGCACGGCCAACGGCACGGCGGTGATTTACGCGGCCGGCGGTGGCTACGTCCGCGTCGCTGTGGGGGCAAAGGGTGGCGAGATCACGCGCTGGCTGAATTCTCTCGGGATCACCGTCTTTGTGCTCAAATACCGGAATGTCGAATACGGCCATCCCGCCCCGTTGCGCGATGCGTTGCGCGCCGTCCGGACGGTGCGGTCGCGGGCGGCGGAGTGGGGCGTCAGGCCGGAGCGCATCGGCATGCTCGGCGGCTCGGCCGGCGGACATCTCACGGCGAGCGCCGGCACGCTGTTCGACGCGCCCGCGGGGCGCACCGGATCGCCCCTCGACCGGATCAGCGGACGCCCCGACTTCCTCGTGCTGGTGTTTCCGGTGATCACGATGCAGGACCCGTTCGCCCACGGCACGTCGCGCCGCGCGTTGCTCGGGGACAAACCGGACGACGAAGCGCGGCATCACCTCTCGCTCGACGAGCAAACCACGAAGGACACGCCACCCACCTTTCTGGTCCATTCGGCCGAGGACACCACGGTCCCGGTGGAAAACAGCCTCCTCTTCTACCAAGGCATGCGGCGTGCGAAAGCCCCGATCGAGATGCATCTCTATCCCAAGGGGCCGCACGGCGCCGGCATGGACCCCAAGCTCGGCCCCACCGCGGAATGGCCGAGACACTGCGAATCGTGGCTGCGCTTCAATGACTGGTTGCCGAAAGCGAAAACATGAAAACAAACCATTGGAACCGTCGGGGCTTTTTGAAAGCGACGCTGCTCGCGGCTTCTGCCCCGGCGATCCTGCGCGGCGCGGTGCAGGCCGGTTTCGAGATCGGACTCGTCGCCGACGCGCAATTCGCCGACGTCGACGACAAGGGCACCCGGTTCTACCGGAAATCGCTGGGAAAACTCGCCGACGCCGTGGAGCATTTCAACGGACGCGATCTCGCGTTTTGCGCGCACCTCGGCGACCTGATCGATCGCGAGTGGCGGAGTTTTGACGAGATCACCCGGCCGCTCGCGGCCAGCCGTCACCGCTGGCACCACCTGCTCGGCAACCACGACTTCGACGTGTTGGAGGAACTGAAAGCCAAGGTGCCGGAACGGCTCGGTTTGGAGGCGCGCTACCGATTTTTCGACCATCGAGAGTTTCGGTTTGTGATTCTCGACACGAATGACGTCAGCACCTATGCGCACGCGGCCGGTGCGCCGGAGCAGCTTGCGGCCGCCGCCGAGTTGAAGCGTCTTCAGGTTGCGAAAATCCGGCAGGCCAAGCCGTGGAACGGCGGGATCGGCGCGGCGCAGCTCGCCTGGTTTGACCGGGTCTGCGCGGAAGCCCACGCGGCCCGGCGAAAAGTGATCGTCCTCGCGCATCATCCGGTCGCCCCGCACAACGATCACAATGTGTGGAATTCGCCCGCCGTGCTGACCGCCCTGAAAAATCAACCGGCTGTCGTGGCCTGGTTCAACGGTCACAATCACGCCGGCCATTTCGCCGACCATGCCGGGGTACCCTGCGTGACGATGCACGGCATGGTCGAGACGGCGGCGACCACGGCGTTCGCGACCGTACGCATCCTGCCGGATCGCCTGGTGCTCACGGGCCACGGTCGAGAGCCGTCACGGGAGCTCGTGTTCCGAAAGTAGGGCGGGCTTGAGCCCGCCCTTGGGCGGGCCGTGTCGGGGACCAAGGCGGGCTTCAGCCCGCCCGACTTGGACCTACTTCACCGCGGCCCAGACGCGCTGCACGTCTTCGTGATCCTCGAGTTCCTGGAGAAATTCACCGACATCGGCGCGATCGGCCTCGTTGAGTTCGGGGTAGGTCTTGGCGAGGTGACCGATTTCCGCGGTGATGATCGTCCAGCCGTTCTGCTTCAACCAGACCGACACTTCGTGCACGGCCGCGCGCTCAGTGATGAAACGGGCTCCGGCCCGACCTTCCGGCATGTCGTCGTTCTGCGTATGCGTCAGCGGTTCGAAATCATTCGCGCCGGCCTCAATCGCCGTCGCTTCGAGGTCGATGGCGAGATCGGCGTGGTGGGCGTCGACGATGCCGACGTGATCGAACAGAAACTTGTTGCTGTGCAACTGGCCGAGCACGCCGCGACGGAAGAGCTGGCGGATCTCCGGGGCGGTGCGCTGCTGGTTGTCGGTATAGACCTCGACCATGACCGGCACCTTGTGCGGAGCGTAGCCTTCGAACCACACCTGCTCCATCGCCGATTTGTCGGTCCCAGTGCCCGAGCCCTTGGCGATGGCGCGCTCGATGGCATCGCGCGTCACGCCGGCTTTTCGCGCTTTTTCGAGCACCGCGAACAGTCGGGCGTTCCCCTCGGGATCGGGACCGCCGAGCTTGGCTGCGACGGTGATTTCTTTGACCAGTTTGCCCACGACCTGACCCTTTTTGAGGTTTACGATCGCGCGTTTCGCGTGGAGCCATTGACGTCCCATATGGGCGCAGCTTGCGTCGCCAAGCGGCGCGGGTGAATCTTTTATTTCAAATTTCTTCGCATGTCGCCCCTCCCGACCATCGTCCACCTCGATGCCGACGCATTTTTTGTTTCGTGCGAACTGGCACTGAAACCGGAGTTGCGCGGCACCAAGTGCGCCGTGGGCGGCCGCGAGCGCGGGATCATCTCCTCCGCGAGCTATGAAGCGCGGGCCTGCGGGGTCTACACGCCGATGCCGACCCAGCGCGCGCTCAAGGTATGCCCGGACCTGATCATGCTGCCGCACACGGCGGGGCTCTACGGCAAGGTGTCGCACCAGATGTTCGACCTCTGCGAAACCCTTACGCCGCTGGTACAGCGCAACTCGATCGACGAAGGCTATCTTGATCTCGGGCCGTGCTGTTTTGAGTCCGCGGCGGAGATCGAGCTCCGCGTGCGCGGTCTCCAGCAACGGATCGCGGCCGAACTCCAGATTCCGGTATCGTTCGGGATCGCCACGAACAAACTTGTTTCGCAGATCGCCTCCAAGCTCCGCAAGCCGCGCGGCTTCGTCGTCGTGCCGCCGGGGACGGAGGCGGCGTTTCTCGCGCCGCTGTCGATTGGCAAATTGCCCGGGATCGGGGCGAAAACGGAAGCGGCGCTGAACGCCCGCGGGTTGAGACTGATCGGCGAGATCGTCGGAAAAGCCGACCGCGAACTCGAATCGCTCTTCGGCGACAGTTGGCGGGAAATGCTCGCGACGGCCCGGGGAGAGGACGGACGCGCGGTCCACACCGACCACGAGGACGCGAAGAGTTACTCGCAGCAGGAGACGTTTTTCGCGGATGTGGCGGATTTCGCCGAGATCGAGCGCGTGGCCAAGCGCATGGTGGACGAACTCCTGCCCAAAGTGCGCGAAGATAAAAAGCGCGTCCGCACGATGACGGTGAAGGTGCGCTATCCGGATTTTACGCAGGAGACGCACGGCCGGAGCTTGGCCGATGCGACAGATCTCGAAGCGCCGTTCTACCCGCTCGTCGCGCCGTTGCTGCGCGAGGCCTGGACGAAAAAGCTCCCGCTGCGCCTCGTGAGCGTGCGTTTCTCCAACGTGGAAGACGGCGGTCAGCAGTTGGAAATGTTTGCCGAAACCGACGAGAAACGCCGTCGCCTCGCCGGTGTGTTGGACAAGCTCAACAACCGTGGCCGCAACGCGGTCGTGCAGCACGGCCACCAGCTCGGCGCGAAAAAGGAGTAACCCACCCGGTCGCTGGCCGGGAAAAGGAACCAGTGCATTGCAGTTGCCGGAGGCCCGGCGAGAAGGCAGAAGCTCCGCCGTGAATCTTCCCCGCTTCGCCCTGCTTCTGAGTGTTTGCGCCGGCCTCCTTCAGGCCGCACCGCTGCTCGAAACCTCCGACGTGTTTCCCCAGAAGATGGCTGGCATCGCGCGGTATCGCATACCGGGTATCGTCGTCACAGCCAAAGGGACCCTGCTCGCCTATGCCGAGGCGCGAAAAAACAACAGTTCGGACTGGGGCGAAATCGAGATTCACCTGCGTCGCTCTCTCGACGGTGGAAAAACGTGGGAGGCCGGGAAGAAAATTGCGCACGTCGGCGATCGCCTCGAGGGCAACCCGCGCAAGCAGAGCGGCGGCGAACAGGAGCAGACGGTCAACAACCCCGTCGCCATCGTCGACCGCACCACGGGCGCGATCGAGTTCCTCTACTGCATCAACTACGCGCGCTGTTTCTCGATGCGCAGCACCGACGACGGCGTCACGTGGACCACCCCCGTCGACATCACCGCGACGTTCGAGCCGTTTCGCGCCAAGTATGATTGGAAGGTCATCGCCACCGGCCCGGGGCACGGCCTCCAACTCAAGAGCGGCCGCCTCGTCGTCCCCATCTGGCTCGCCTATGGGAAAATCGGCGACCACAAGCCTTCGGCCGCGGCGACGATTTACAGCGACGACCACGGCAAGACGTGGAAGGCCGGCGACATCGCCTTTCCGAATGCCGGCGAGTTTGGCGATCCCAACGAGACCATGATCACCACGCTCGCCGACGGCCGCGTGATGCTCGTCGCGCGCAACGTCTCCAAAGCCAACCGCAAGCTCGTCAGCACCAGCGCCGATGGTGCCACCGGCTGGAGCACGCCGAAATTTCACGATCAACTCTGGGAGCCGATTTGCATGGCGAGCATCGTCGCGCACCCGACGCAGCCCGGCACGCAGCTCTACTCCGCGCCCCACACCCTCGGACGCGACGCCGCCGGCAATGAAGTCCCCGCCGGCCGGGGCAAACGCGAAAACCTCTCCATCAAACTCAGCCGCGACGACGGCAAGACGTGGCCGGTGAACAAGACCCTCGACCCCGGCCCCAGCGCCTACTCCGATCTCGCGGTGCTGCCGGATGGCACCGTCCTCTGCCTCTACGAGAAAAACTCCGACATCGTCGCGGCGCGTTTCAATCTCGAGTGGCTCGCTGGCGCGCCGGCAGCGCGATAAAGCCGGCCTGCGGCCGGTTCGCCGTGACGCCGAAGTCGGCCTGGAGCAGTCGGACAAATGCCACCCGATAGTTCGTTCACCGAGCGTCGCTCAACCGGCAGGCATGGAGCACCGGATCGGCGAATTCGCGTTGTGCCGAATCGCGGCGGCGGAATTTCGCAGCGACCTCCTCGGCCCCTCCATCTCCGCCGCAGATCGAAGCTCGGCCTGCGCCAGGGCGGTCGTGAAGGCGTCTTCCTGCGGGTCCGGTGCGCACGAGGGAGATCGTCTTCCTGCGGCCTTTGGTGCCAAAAACAGACCAGTGGTTTACCCTGTTCGGTTCCTGCGCCGGTGGGCAAGGTCAGCGCGCCCCCCTGCCGCCATGCACCCTTTCTTTCGCACCCGCGTCCCCGTGTTGGTTTTCGCCGTCGCCGCACTGCTCGCCATTCCCCTTCGCGCGCAAGACGCCGCTGGCATCATCGAAGGCCGCGTCTTTAACGCCGCGACCGGTTCCGCACTCGTCAATGCCCGCGTCTCGCTCGAGGGTGCCGGGCGTGAGGTGATCACCGACGAGGCCGGCTCGTTTCGCCTGACGGGTGTGCCGGCCGGCCCGGCACGGATTAGTGTGAGCTACCTCGGCATGGCGCCCCAGAAGGCGACCGTGAGCGTCGCCTCCGGCGTCGAGGCGCGCCGTGACTTTGAGCTCGTGCTCGACCGCGTGGGCGGAAACGCCGCGGCGACCGATGCGGTCAAACTCGACGCGTTCACGGTCACCGCTGACCGTGAGATGAGCGCGCAGGCGATCTCAATGAACGAGCAGCGCAATGCGCCGAATCTCAAAAATGTCGTCGCGCTCGATGAATTCGGCGACCGCGGGAGCGAGAACATCGGCGAGTTCCTGCTCTTCCTGCCCGGCGTCTCGATTGCGACCTCGGGCTCGGAGCCGACCACCGTTTCGCTGCGCGGCTTCCCCGGCAACAACTCGGGCCTCACGCTTGATGGCGGCGAAATGGCGACCTCGTTCGGTGGCAACAGCCGCTCGCTCGATCTGCGGGAGATGCCGATGAACAACGTCTCACGCGTCGAAGTGACCAAGGTGCCCACGCCCGATATGTCCGCCTCCGGGCTCGGCGGTTCGATCAATCTGATCTCGCGCAGCGGCTTCGAGTCCAGGACGCGGAAAGTCAGCTACAACGTCTATACGCAGTTTCACAATCGCAACGGCCTCACTTTCGACGGTGGTCCGCGCAACCACAACTCGGCGAACTCGCCGCGTTTCATCCAGCCGTCCTTCGATTTTAGTTACCTGCAGCCGGTCAATCGCAACCTCGCCATCACGGTCGGCGGTTCGCGCACGTGGCGTTTCAAACCGATGGAGACCGGGACCAAGGAGACCGACGAGCAGCCCACGTGGGACCTCGTGCGGCTGGTGCAAACCACGAGCCAGTGGAACAGCCTCGCGCAAACCTTCAAGACGCTGCAGGGCTCCGTCGGGATCGACTGGCGCATCAGCCCGACGGACACGATCTCGGCCAACGTGAATTACCGCGACTACGGCCTCCACATTACGCGTAGCGTGCTCGGTTTCGGCTACGGCGCGGGCGCGACCGGCGGGGCGACGTTTACGCAGGGCGCCGCCGCGGGCGTCGGCACGGTGACGATGAATGGCGTGGGCGAGAACGTCGACATCACCACCCAGACCAAACACACCACGCTCAAATACCGCCACCGCGGAGACCTCTGGCGCTGGGATCTCCACGGGGCGATCTCCGGCTCCGCTTCCGACCGTCACGACATTGACGCGGGTTTTTTCAACCTTGCGCCCGCCACGCTCACCGGCGTCGTCCTCCGCGGAGACGATATCCCCGCTTCGGGCGGCACGATTCCCACGCGCTACAGCGCGACGCGCGCCGGCACCCCGGTGGATCTCTATGACGGCGGCAATTACACGCTCGGCAATCCGACGACCAACCAGCCCGATTGGAACACCCACAAGAACAATCTCCGCCTCGATCTGGCCCGGGACTTTCTCGGGAAAATTCCGTTCACGCTCAAGGTCGGGTCGGCGATCGACACCTACACTACGGACCAGCGCCGCTACGGAAAGACCTGGGCTTTCCGCCCCAACGGCTCGACGCTCGCGGCCGACCGGCTCGCGAGCCGGTTCGCCGTTTTCGACGAGGCCTTCAACGCCGATTCACCGACGGTTTTCGGTAAAAAGGTTCGCTGGATCAGTGGGCAGAAAATGTTCGACCTCGCCAAGGCGAACCCCTCGTGGTTCGTCCTCGACGAAGCCCAGAATCATCAGGACTTCGTCAACAACTCGCGCCGGCTGCGGGAGACCATTTCGGCCGGTTATTTCCGCGCCGACGCCCGGCTCTTCAAGAACCGGCTCTGGGTGGTGGCCGGCGTCCGCTACGAGCGCACCGACGACAAGGGCACGGGCCCGCTGAACGACATCAACGCCCAGTTTCAGCGCAACGCGAACGCCACCCTCGTCGACGGCAATCCCAACCTTGCCGGCATCCAACGCGTTCCCCTCTCCCCTGATCCGCTCGTGCTGCGCAAGCTCCGCTATGTCGAGCGCGGCGCCACCGCCGATCGCCACTACGATGGCTACTATCCGAGCGTGAACCTGTCGTTCAACCTCACGGAAAATTTGACTCTCCGGGCCGCCTATGCGCACACGCTCGGCCGGCCCAACATCAACAATGTCATTCCGAGCACCTCCATCTCCGATCCCGATGTCGCCAACCCGGTGATCACCGTTAACAACGCCGGCCTGAAACCGTGGAGTGCGCGGAGCTATGACCTCTCGCTCGAAAGCTACCAGATCAAGGATGGGTTCGGCTCGATCGGGGTGTTTCGCAAGAGCGTGAAGGATTTCTTCGGCAGCGTGAGCACCGCAGCCACGCCCGCGCTTCTCGAGCAGTATGGCCTCGAGAGCGACCCTTCGCTGCTGACCTACCAAATCGCCACGCGCACCAACGCCGGCGATGCGCAGATCGATGGCTTCGAGATGTCCTACCGGCAGTCGCTCACGTTCCTGCCGTCGTGGGCGCGCGGTCTGCAGGCGTTCGTCAACTTCACGAGGCTCAACCTCAGCGGAACCAACACGGCTGATTTCTCCGGCTACAATCCCAAGTCACTTGGCGGCGGCCTCAATTTCGTCCGCGGTCGCCTCGCGCTCAAAACCACGATCAGCTATCTCGGCGATACGCGCACCGGCGCCGTCGCGGCGAGCGCCACGGTTCCGGCCGACACCTTCAACTACCAGGCCAAGCGCATGCGGATCGGCGTGAACGCCACCTACCAGCTCTCCCGCCGCTACGCGCTTTATGCCTCCGTGGTCGACTGGGGTGGCTTCGTGCAAGACCTGCAGCGCTACGCGCCTGGCACGCCCGACTACGCCAGGCCGTCACGTTGGCAGGAACTCGGTTTCTACACCAACGTCGGCGTGCGCGGTTCGTTCTGAAATCGGTCTCCCATGCGCTGTTCTTTTGCTCGGATCTCGACCGCCACGTTGACGCTCGCCGCGGCGTTGTGGAGTGAAGTCTCCACGGTTGCCGCCGCGCCGTTACTGGAGAAAACCCATCTTTTCGAAGAAAAGACCGACGGGTTCGTTTCCTACCGCATCCCGTGCCTCGTCGTCACGGCGCGGGGCACCGCCCTCGCGTTTTGCGAGGCGCGAAAGTTCTCCGGTCTCGACTGGGGCGAGATCGAGATCCACCAGCGTCGCAGCACCGATGGCGGACGCACGTTCAGTCCCGCCCGGCAAGTCGCCCACGTGGGTCCGCGTCTGCCGCGCAATCCCGTCAACGCCGACCAACCTCCCGGCAAGGTGATCGGCGACCCGGGCCAGCAGACCGTCAACAACCCCGTGGCGATCGCCGACCGGGATGGCACCGTGCACCTGATTTACTGCGTGGAATACATGCGCGCATTCTACGTGCGCAGCACCGACGACGGCCTCACGTGGAGCCAGCCCGTCGACATCACCGCCGCCGCCGACCGCTTTCGGCCCGAGTGGCCGTGGCGCGTGATCGCGACGGGGCCCGGTCATGGCATCCAGCTCCGAAACGGCCGCTTGGTCGTCCCCGTCTGGCTGGCCAAAGCCGAGGGCGGTGCGCACAGCAACTCAGTTGTGGCGACAATCCATAGCGACGATCGGGGCGCGACCTGGCAGCGCGGCGACATCGCCGTCCCCCGCGCCGCGGCCGACACGCCGGGCACGAACGAACCCATCGTGGCGCAGCTCGGCGACGGGCGCGTGATGCTGATCGCGCGCAACCATGCCCCGGTCCATCGAAAGATCGTCACCTTCAGCCCCGACGGCTCCACCGGCTGGAGCCCGTATGGGTTTGCCGAAGCACTCATCGAGGCGATTTGCCAGACTAGCCTCTTCAGCTACGACGATCCTGCCGCTCCCGGGAAAACGCGCCTGCTCTTCTCCGGCCCGGCCTCCCTGAAGAGCGCCAGCGGTGCGGCCACCCCCGGCTCCCGCCGCGCCCGCGAGAATCTCTCCGTGAAGCTCAGCTCCGACGACGGACGGACCTGGGCGGCGACGCGCTCGCTCGAACCGGGCCCCAGCGCCTACAGCGATCTCGCGGTGCTGCCCGACGGCACGATCCTCTGCCTCTACGAGAACGGCCGTCCCGGTGCCACGCGCCCCAACTCCACCCGCACCGACTGGCCCTACGCCCGCATCACGCTCGCCCGTTTCAATCTCGAATGGCTCACCGACGGCCGCGACTCCTCCATGCCGGCTGCGCTCACCCGCTGACTCCGCCCGATCGCCGCTCCTCCCCAAACGAAAGCCCCTTGCTTCTTCGCTCCACAATGAAGACCCCGCTCCGTTTCGCTGCGCTTACCTTCGCACTCATCTTCGCCGTCACCTTCGGCGCCCGCGCGCAATCCGCCCCCACCGGCGCGATCGAGGGCCGCATCTTCAACGCCGCCACCGGCAGCGCCCTCCGCGCCGCCCGCGTCGCCGTCGAGGGCACGCAGCTCACCACCGAAACCGACGACTTCGGTGCCTATCGCCTCGCGGGCGTACCCGCCGGCGAAGCGCGTCTCGCGGTGTCCTACGTGGGCCTCGAATCCGCCACCGCCGTCGTTCCGGTCACTGCCGCCGCCGTCGCGCAGCGCGATTTCGATCTCACTGTCGCCGGCTCCACCCTGCCTCGCGCCGGCGCCACCGCCGCGAGTTCCGTCGTTACGCTCGCGACCTACAACGTCGTCGCCGACCGCGAGATGAGCGCCCAGGCTATCGCGCAGAACGAGCGCAAGAGCGCCGCCAACATCAAGCAGATCGTCGCCTTCGACGAGTTCGGCGACCGCAACGCCGAAGGCATCGGCGAACTCATGCGTTTCCTGCCCGGTGTCGGCATCGTCGACGGCGGTCAGACCGCCAGCTCCATGGCGCTGCGCGGCTTTCCCGAGAGCAACACCGTGATGCAGCTCGACGGCGCGGACCTCGCCAGCGCCCGCGGCAACAGCCGCACCCAATCCCTCCTCGACGTCCCGATGGCCAACATCTCGCGCATCGAAGTCAACAAGACCCCCGTGCCCGACCAGCCCGCCAACGGCATCGGCGGTTCCGTCAACATCATCAGCAAAAGCGGCTTCGAGGCGAAGCGCCCGGTCTTCGATTACAAGGTCTACCTAATTACCGACGGCTACACCGGACTCACGTTTGACGGCGGCCCGCGCGGCCCCACGAAAAAACTGAGCCCCGACTTCCAGCAGCCGTCGTTTGATTTCACTTACCTTCATCCGGTGAACAGGAAGTTCGCCCTCAGCTTCGGAGGCTCGCGCTCGTGGCGTCTGAAGCCGATGGAGCGCGACGGGGCCCTCGACACCCAAGCCGACTGGAATTTCAACAACGGCTTTCAGCGCGCCAGCACCTGGCTCAGCCTCGCCAATCTCGTCCAGTCTTGGTCCGCCCAAGCCGGCGCGGACTGGAAGGTCACCGAGCGCGGCGTGTTGAGCGCGAGCATTCAGCACCGCTACGTGTCCAACAACATCATGCGCCTCAGCTACGCCGCCACCTATGGCGCCGGCGCCGCCGGCAACGCCACCTTCACGCAGGGCGCCGCCACGGCCGTTGGCACGGTCACCCAGGGCGCCGGCACGAATCAGGAAACCGGCGCCGACACCACGCACCTCACGGTGAAATACGTTCACCGCGGCGACACGTGGACCGTCCAGGCCCTCGGCGCCCTCTCGCGCTCGGAGTCGTTCCTCGACGACATCGACAATGGCCACTTCAACGCCGCCACGTCCTCCATCACCGCCCTGATCCTACGCGGCGAAGGCATTGGCGAGAGCGACGCGAACATCCCGGTGCGCTACTCCGCCACGAATGCCGCGCGCGTGCCTGTCGACATCTTCGGTGGCGGCAACTTCGTGCTCGGCAATCCCACTTCCAACCAGAACAAGATTCTCTCTCAGAAACGCACGGCGAAGCTCGACCTCACGCGCAGCTTTTCCGCGCCGCTGCCGCTCACGTTCAAGACGGGCGTCTACGTCGACCAGCAGGTGCGCGACGCCCGCTCGTTCGCGAAGACGTGGACGTTCACGCCGAACGGCCAGACCGCCACCGCCGCTCGGCTCGCGTCGAATTTCGACGTCTTCGACACCGCCTTCATCAACGAAGCGCCCACGCTCTTTGGCAACAAGGTCGGCTGGATCAGCCTCCCGAAATACTACCAGCTCTTCCAACAACACCCCGACTGGTTCGTGCAAAACGAAGCGACTTACCTGCAGAATTATACGGCCAACTCGCGCAAGCTCGCCGAGACCATCACCGCCGGCTACGTGCGCGGCGATGTTCGCCTGCTGAACAATCGCCTGCTCGTCGTCGGTGGGGTGCGTTTCGAGCGGACCAAGGACGACGGCCAGGGCCAGCTCGACGATCCCACCGCGCAATACCAGAAGACCGCCACCGGCACGCTCGTCGACGGCAACGCCGCCCAGGCCGGCATTCAGCCCGTGTTGCTCACGACCGACGCCCTCGCCCGGGCCCGCCTCCGCTACACAGAGCGGGGCACCCGCGCGATCCGCACCTACCACGATTTGTATCCGAGCCTGAACCTCACCTACACGCTCGCCGAAAACCTCCTTCTCCGCGGCGCCTACTCGCAGACCATCGCCCGGCCGAATCTCAACAACATCATTCCCGGCAGCGCGATCTCCGAGCCCACCGTCGCGAATCCGACGATCACCGTGAACAACACCGGCCTGAAACCCTGGATCGCCCGCGGCTACGAGCTCTCACTCGAGTCTTACCAGATCAAGGGCGGCTACGGCTCCGTCGGCGTGTTCCAGCGCAACATCAAGGATTTCTTCGACTCGGTCACGACCGACGCCACGCCCGAGCTGCTCGACCGCTACGGCCTACCGGACGACCCGCTCTACCTGGGCTACGACATCACCACGCTCAGGAATGGTGGCAGCGCGCGCATCACCGGCTTCGAGTTCGCCTACAACCAACAGATCCTCTTTCTCCCGCACTGGGCCCGCGGCTTCCAGATCTTCGTCAACGCCACGAGGCTTCGGCTCAGCGGTGGCGACCAAGCCGACTTCTCCGCCTTCGCCCCGAGCAACTACGCCGGCGGCATCAATTTCGTGCGCCCGCGTTTCTCTGTGAAACTCACCTTCACCTATCAAGGCGAGACGCGCCAGACCGCCGTGGGCGTCAGCGCCGCGAACGGGATCCCCGCGGAAACTTTTAACTACCAGGGTGAGCGTCTCCGCGTCGGTCTCAACGCCCAGTTCAGCCTCACCAAGCAGGTCGCGATCTTTGGCTCGATGACCGACATCAACGATCCCGGTTTCAACATCGCCAACACGCAGTATCCGCCCGGCGCCGCCGAATACCTCAAGAAGCGCCGCCGCCAGGAACTCGGCTCAATCATCACCATCGGCTTGAAAGGCCGTTTCTAGGAAACCCTGAAAGCGGAGCGGCTTGCTTCCATGCCGGCTTGGGCTGCGCAAACAAACCACGCTTTCGCTTTTCTCAAACCAGCGGCTTGAGGTCGGTCGCTCCCACTTCGACTCTCCCCCGCACTTACCTTCCATGCTCCTCCGCAGCTTCCTCTCCACTCTCTTCGTGCTCGGCACCGCCGCCGTTGCCGCTGAACCTGCGGTGGAAAAAAACGATGTCTTCGTCTCCGGCGAAGACGGCTACCCTACGTATCGCATCCCGGCGGTGAGCAAGGCCGCCGATGGCGCGCTCCTCGCGTTTGCCGAGGGCCGCAAATCCGGCGGCGGCGACGCTGGCGATATCGACCTCGTGCAAAAACGCTCCACGGCCGGCGCTCGCACATGGGGTCCGCCGCAGGTCATCTGGGACGCTGCGGCCAACACCGGCGGCAAGCCCTGTCCCGCGTTGGCTGAAACCACCGGCACGCTCTGGATCCTTCGGACGCACAACCTCGGCGCCGATCTCGAAAAACACATCACCGCGCGAACGGCGAAGGGCACGCGCACCGTGGGGGTGACCAGCTCGATGGCCCACGGCCCCACCTGGGCGAAGCCCGTCGAGATCACCGCCGCCACCAAGCTCCCCGCGTGGACCTGGGATGCCACCGGCCTGGGCAACGGCATCCAGATCAAGCAGGGGCCGCCCGCCGGCCGCCTCGTCATCCCGTGTGACCATAA
>CAJAYO010000046.1 GCA_903948415.1 uncultured Opitutia bacterium
CAGCGCCTGCTCCAGCCGCACCGCGATTTGCCCGCGGTCGATTTGCGGCACCAGCCACGTGTCGATGCGCGCGGTCAGCTCCGAGCCGGGGGCGAGCAGGATCGCTTTGCCGAAGCGGGTGAACGGCTCGGCCCTGGTGGACGCCAATTCCGGGTGACGCCGCGTCTGCAGCTGCACTTCGATGCCGTCGGTGATCATCACGTCCGCCCGGCCCGCGACGATTTCCTGGAAAATGGTGCGGTTGTCGGGATGCAGCACCGTGGTGGCCCGCGTGATGTGCTCTCGCACGAAACGCTCGTTGGTCCCGCCCGGGTTCACGATTACCCGCACGCCCGGTTGGTCGATTTTCTCCAGCGACGAGAATCGCTCCGCTTCCGTCCGCCGCGCGATCGGTGTTTTGCCGTCGAACAGATACGCCGCGGAAAAATCCGCCGCCCGCCGCCGCTCCGGGGTGACGCTGATGCCGGAGGCCGCGAGGTCGAACCGCCGCCGGCCCAGATCCGCCATCAGCGTCGGCCAGCTCGTCCGCACAAACACGACGCGCACGCCCCATTCCTGCGCGAGGGCTTGCGCCAACACGATGTCGAGGCCCTGCAGTTCGCCGTCGCGCTCCCCCGAAAACGGCGCGTAGTCGCCGGTGGTGCCGACGCGCAGCACGCCGACGCGCTGCAAGGTGGCCCACGTCGGGGCCGCCGTGATACGCACGGCGCCGAGGGCCGCCGCGAGTTCGGCGAGCAAGGCATCCGTTACGCCCGGTTGGCGCAGGAGCGGGGCGAGGCGCGGACGCAGCGTCGCGGCGGGCAGCTCCGTCAGCGCCGAGCCGGCGAGATACACGGCGGGCAGCACCTCCCGGCCAATGGCATCGAGTTCGGGCCGCAGCACGGTGACGAGATCGCGGGCCGTCGGCGGTGATTCGGCGCGGGTGCGCCAGCGCTCGAACCAGTGCTCCTGCACGGCGCGCGCGAGCCGGATCTGGACGGAGAAAAACGCGCGGGCCGCCGCGCCGTCCAGGTTCATCGCCAGCGCGTCGGCGACGGACTGCTCCAGCACGACGCTTTCGCGCGCGGGATCGGCAATCGGCTGCTGTCGGCGAAATTTCACCGCCGCGACTTCCGGCATCAGCGCGAGACGCCGGTCGATCAGCCCGATGACGCGGTCGACGAGTTCGGTTTCGCTGACGAACTGCGGCGTCGCGGCCAGCCGGACGGCCAACCCCACCAGGCCCAAAAACAACCACGCCGAGCGGCGAATTTTCCGGAGCCGAAAGGAGGGCGGGGCGATTAACGTCATCGGGGAAGAGGCATGTCCGCAAGGGGTGGCCATCGGCAAGTCGGGACTCAGGGCCGAGGGCAGGAAGGCGTGGTCGTTGCGTGCCCACGAATGACTTCACGGGGCTGGGCGGGGAACGACGACCGTGCCCCGGCACCCGCGGATTGCCTTTCGTTTTCTGCGGCGCGTGGCTTGCTCGGCGGCGCATGCCGCTCGCCCGCAAACGCATCTTCCGCCTGCCCGCTCCGGCCCCGACGACGATCTACGTGCGGCCGGGCTACAACCGCGTGCTCGCCGAGGAGTTCGAGGCGCTCAAGGTCAAGCGCGTCGCGCTCGTCAAAGACAAGGTCGAGGCGCACAGCCAGGGGGACCTGCGCGAGAACTTCGGCTTCAAGGCCGCCAAGGACGCGATCCGCGCCGTGGACCGCAAGATGACCGCGCTCGACCGCTTCGTGGCGCGCAACGCCTTCACCGAAGTCGACCCCGCCACCTGGCTCACCAAGCCGACCGCGACCGTGCAACTCGGGCACGTGATCACCCTCGAAAAACAGGATGTCGGCACGAAACGAAAACACCGCTTCACCTTTCTCGTGACGACGCACGGCGAGACGGCGAGCGATCCCGATTCGGGGATCGAGTGCCTGCCGCACCAATCGCCGCTGGCGACGGCGGTGCTGGGGTTGACGGCCGGCGCAGAAACCAAAGTGACGCTCCCCGCGGGCGAAGCCGTCTTGATCGTGCGCGCCATCCGCAATCCGACCGCCGCGGAGCTCGGTCGCCTGCTCACCGCCATCAAGCCCCCGGAACTCGAAGAGGACGCGGAGTAGCGGAGGGGGCCCGGCCCGGGGACGGGCGGACGCGTCGGACTTTTTTTGCGAGCGCCGCGCGAGGTGGGCCGGCCGCTCCGCGGGCGGCGGAGGGGAGGGAGCGGCGTGAGGGGCGTGCGTGGCGGAGCCGCGCGCGGAGCGCACGGCCCACTCGGGGAAGCCGGACCTCGTACGAAACGCAGAGGCGCGCGTGGG
>CAJAYO010000047.1 GCA_903948415.1 uncultured Opitutia bacterium
ACCAATGGCTCCGGAAAAAGGGCATGAAGTTCCATCTCGGCACCGACGAAGCCACCGAGCTCACCGAGGCGCAGGTCCTCTGGCAGGGCAAAACCTACGTCGCCGCCCTCCGCATCGCCGACGAATTCGGCTGCGAGTCCATCGGCATCCAATACCAGCAGGGCCTCAAGGATCTCCTCCCCGCCAGCGATCTCGTCGAAGGCATCCTCAACAACAGCGACCGCCCGCCCGTCAAGAACTCCGCCGGCCAAGTCATCCGCCCCGGCAAGCCGCTCACCCACTTCAACGAAGTCGACGAATGCGCCGGCCTCGACGGTCTCTTCACCCAGCGCGTCCACACCGCCCTCGGCCAGCCCGTCGAGAACACCCTGCACGACCTCCGCTGGGGCGCCTACGACGCCAGCGGCACCACCGAAGACTACGTCTGGGTGTTTCTCATCTCCGGCAGCGCCCCGCCCGCGCATCACATCGGTGGTTACAAAGGCACCGACTCGCTGCGCCAGCCCCCGATGTATTTCCGCCTCGGCGGCGGCACCGTGCGCGGCATCGCGAAGCCCGGCGAAATCGTCTGGAGCCGGATTTTCGTGGAAGGCGGCAAACTCAAGATGGATCTCGGCCGCGCCAAGGTCATCACGCTCCCGCTCGCCGAGACCGAGCGCCGCTGGAAAGAGACCACCCCGCAGTGGCCGATCATGCACGCCGTCACCTACGGCGTCTCGCGCGACCAGATGATGGCCCGCCACAAGGCCAACCACATCCAGGTCGCCTACGCCAACAGCGCCAAGGAAGCCGACCTCGCCCTCTACGCCAAAGCCGCTCTCGCCGCCGAACTCGGCCTGGAGGTCTGCGTCTGCGGGACGAAAGCCGACGGCAAAGCGTTCTGAGCCGACGGCGCGAAACCCGCGCCGATCGGCGGAGGGCCGGTCTCCGACCGGCCCTTTTTGCTTTCCAGATTTCTGCAACCGCAGATGTCACGAGTTGGCCCCGATCGCTTCACGCCGCGCGGGCCTCATCCGTGGTCATCCGTGACATCCGTGGTCAAAGAATTCCGCGTGCCTTCTCCTCCGCGCTGTCGTCCCCCCCACTCAGGCCTCGGAATTTGACATGATATTTCTACATGACAGTTTTCCGGCATGGCTCAATCCACTCTCACCGAGCGGGGGCAAATCTCCATCCCCGCTTCGCTGCGAAAATCCATGAAACTGCGCCCCGGGCAGAGCTTTCACTGGCAGCGCATCTCCGACCGCGAGATGCGGGTCTCGGTCGAAACGGCACCGGCGTCAGGTCCGTTGGCCGCCCTCGGTTATGCCAAAAAACTCCGCCCCGGTCCGGCGCGCCGCACCGCGAGCTGGATGACCGAGCTGCGCGCCGGAGAAAAATAACCGTGTGGATTGTCGACACTTGCGTCGTGCTCGACGTCCTGGAGTACGACCCGGCCTTCGGCCGACCATCGGCCGAGTTGCTCCACAAACTCCTCCCCCAAGGACTGGCCGTCAGCCCCGTGACCATGGTGGAGCTTTCCGCCGCCTTTGGCGGCGACCTCGCAGAGCAGAAGCGTTTTTTGGATTTGGCCGGCATCGCTTACATCGAGCCGTGGACGGCGACCGACACCGAGCACGCCCACACGGCGTGGCACGGCTACGTGACCGCCAAGCGCCTCGGTAAAGCCGCCAAGAAACCCGTGGCCGACATCCTCATCGGCGCCTTCGCCGCCAATCGCACAGGGCTGGTCACGCGCAACGCCCGCGACTTCACCCGTTGGTTCCCCACTTTGAAGGTGCGCGAACCCTGAGCGCGTCTCCGCTCGCACCGCGATTCGAGCTTGGAACCGCCCGTCGACCTGCGCGACGCTACCCCATGCGCCGCCCCTTGCATCTCCTCTTCCTCGCTCTCGCCGCTCTCACCGCCTTCGCCGTTTCGTCATCCACCTTCGCCGCCGAGCCCGCGCGCCTCCCGCGCGAAAACCTCCTCGTCTACCGCGCGACCTCCGGCGCCGCCGTGCCCGTGCGCAACCAGGGCGACTGGCAGCGCCGCCGCACCGACCTCGTCCGCGGCATGGAAGCCGTGATGGGGCCCTTTCCCGGCGCGGCCCCCGCCAAGTCCGTCGACCTCGACGTGCGCGTTGAGGAAGAGATCGACCGCGACACCTACGTCATCCGCCGCATCTCCTATCAATCCGAACCCGGCAGCCGCACGCCCGCCTTCCTCTGCGTGCCGAAAGCCGCGCTCGCCGCGCACGCCCGCACCTTTCCCGCCGTCCTCTGCCTGCATCCCACCGACCAGACCGCCGGCGCCGGCGTCGTCGTCGGGCTCGGCGGCAAACCCAATCGCCAGTACGCGAGCGAACTCGCCGCGCGCGGCTACGTCGCGATCGCCCCCGCCTATCCGCACCTCGCCGGCTACGCGCCCGACCTCAAAGGCCTCGGCTACGCGAGCGGCACGATGAAAGCCATCTGGGACAACACCCGCGCCCTCGACGTCCTCGAGTCGCTGCCGTTCGTGAAACGCGCCGGCTTCGGCGCCATCGGCCACTCGCTCGGCGGCCACAATGCCCTCTACACCGCCGTGTTCGAGCCACGCCTTTCGGTCGTCGTGTCGAGCTGCGGCTTCGACTCCTTCCTCGACTACTACGGCGGCAAACCCGCGGTCTGGACCGCCGGGAAGGGCTGGTGCCAGGAACGCTACATGCCGCGCCTCCTCGACTACGCCGGCCGCCTCGCCGACATCCCGTTCGATTTCCCCGAGATCCTCGGCGCCCTCGCTCCGCGCCCCGTCTTCGTCAACGCCCCGCTCCGCGACGCCAACTTTCAATGGTCATCCGTCGACCGCGTCCTCGCCGCCGCCCGCCAAGTCTACACGCTCTACGGGGCCTCCGCCCAACTCACCGTCGCCCACCCCGACAGCGAACACGATTTCCCCGACGCCCAGCGCGAAACCGCCTACCGGCTCTTCGACTCCGTATTGAAATAATTCCGCGCCCACCCTCTCCCATGAAATACCTCACCGCCTGGTTCATCACCGCCGCCGCCCTTTTCGCCGCCGAACCCGCCCGCCCCCTCGACACCCCCGCCGCGTGGACCTTCGCCGATCCGACCGCGTGGAGCTGGACCAAAGACGACGGCCGCTCCGTCCTCACGCTGCACCGCCAACAGGCGTTCAAGCCCGCGGTCCGCAGCCCCTTCAACCTCGCCTGGCTCAAGACCGGCGAGTGGAAATCCTTCACCCTCACCGTCGAGGCCCAGCTCACGAAATT
The DNA here is from genome assembly GCA_903948415.1 of uncultured Opitutia bacterium. Taxonomy (GTDB): domain Bacteria; phylum Verrucomicrobiota; class Verrucomicrobiia; order Opitutales; family Opitutaceae; genus GAS368. The sequence continues at coordinate 3,254 of CAJAYO010000047.1, forward strand.
CGACGCGGGCAACAACGACCTCTGCCTCGCCTTCGCGCGGCAGGACGCCACCCGCTTTTACTACGCCCACCTCGGCGAAAAAGCCGACGGCGTGCACCACCAGATTCACCTCGTCGATCACGCCGATCGCAAAGCCATCACCGCCACGCGCACCGAGGGCACGCCGTGGCAGCCCGATCGGTGGCACCGCCTCAAACTCGTCCACGATGTCGCCACCGGCCGCATCACGATCTATTTCGACGACATGGAAAAGCCGGTCCTGACCGCGCAGGACCAAACGCTTGATCACGGCTGGATCGGCCTCGGTTCGTTCGACGACCTCGGCAAATTCCGAAATCTCGAAATCCGCGGCGATAAAAAATAGCCCCGCCATCGCCGCCTGACGTAGCGTAGCGCGGTGCTTCAGCCCGCGCTTCGGGAGTCGTGCGCCGTTCAGTGCGGGCTGAATCACCGCCCGACCCGACCTCAACAGGCCGTCTGCGCTACCAGGTCTCGCCCGATCCTTTACTTGCCCGGCTTCGCTTTCAGCGCGGCGATCTGATTCTGGGCCACGGTCGCGAGCTGCCCCGGCGGCAATGCCTTGACGACAGCGGCCAACAACTCGCGCGCGCCGACCCCATTGCCATCCTTGGCCAGTTGCGCAGCGGCCACCAGCGAGGCATGCGCCGCCGGCACGCGCAACTCGGCGGGACCACTCGCGAGCACTTGCTGCAGCGTCTTCGTCGCATCGCGGTTGGCGATCATGCCGAGGGACGAAATTGCCTCTTCGGCTACGCCGCGTTTCGGATCGAGCGCCAGTTTTTGCAACTCGGGCACCGCCGCGATTTCGCGCCGCACGCCCAGCGAGTTCACCGCCCCGGCCAAGAAACGGCCTTCGAGCGTAGGCAGGGCATTCCGCAAGGCCCTCCCGGCCGAGGGATCTTTGATGCCTTCGAGCCCACTGCGGGCGTAGTCGGCGAGGTGCTCCTTGCTCAGGAGCGCCGCCAAAGGCGCCACCGCCTTCGGACCACCAAAGTCGCCGAGTTCCTGACACGCGCGGGCTTTTTCTTGCAGCCCGGCATCGGACGCGAGCACGGCGAGGGCCGCGGACTCGGAGGCGACAGCCCCGAGAACGGGGACGGCCAACGCCACCACCAGCAGCGTCGGAAGGAGAGAACGAATGAGTTTCATAGGATCACCACGGGCTTGGGTTCAGGCGTGCCAGGGCGCGCGGCGTGCGCGGCTGCACATACGGTTGGCATCGGCATCGTTCACAAACGTCTCGGCGACGGGATCGAACTCCACCTTGCGGCCGAGCCGCCAGCCGATGGAGGCCACGTGCGAGATGATGTGACCGCGCCGCGTGACGTCGGCATTGCAGGCCGGCTTGCCGCGCGACTTCACGCAATCGAGGAAATCGCGGACGTGTTTCGACGGATCGGTGCCGTGCATTTCCTTCGGCGCGCCGCCCGCCAGGAGCGTGGGCGACGACACCGCGATCTTGCCGGTGTCCGCCGCCTCGACCCAACCCTCGTCGCCTTCGAAGCGCACCGGGCAGGTGCCGGGGACGACCCAGTTGCCTTCGCCTTTGAAGCCCGAGAGGCGCATGACGAGTTTCACGCCGTTGGCGTATTTCCCGTAAATCGTCTGCCCGTCGGCCTCGTAGGAAACCGGCGTGGTGTGGTCCGCGCTCGCGCCCCATTGGCAGAGATCGACCGTGTGCGCGCCCCACTCCGGCAACGCCGCACCGCCATGAAAATCATAGTAGCCCCGCCAACGACCGTTGACGTAGTCTTTGTTGTAGGGCCGCCACGGAGCCGGGCCGAGCCAGCGATCCCAATCCACCACCTCGCGGGCCGGCTCGGGTTCCGCGGGCAACCATTTGAAGCTCTCCTGCAGCGGGAGAATGCCGGCGTGGACCGTGTGAATCTTCCCGAGCTTGCCGCTGCGGGCCAGTTCCGCGGCGAATTGGAAATTGTCGACATTGCGGCGCTGCGTGCCCGATTGAAACACCCGCCCGTAGCGGTTCGTCGTATCCGCCAACTCCTGACTCTCACGGACGGTCATGCTGCACGGTTTCTCGCAATAAATGTCCTTGCCCGCCTTCGCGGCGAGCATGCTCAGCAGCGCATGCCAGCGGTCGCCCGTGGCGATGAGCACGGCATCAATATCGGGGCGGGCGAGGACCTCATACATGTCACGGGTCTTCACGCAGTCCTGGTTGTTGTATTGCCGGTTCGCCATCACGCGCACGACTTCGCGCCGGGTCTCCTGCACATCGGCGATCATGACAAACTGCACGTCGGTCTGGCTGAGGAAGTGTTTGAGCACCTCGCGCCCGCGGGGACCGATCCCGATGCCGCCGACCACGATCCGGTTGCTGGGCGCCACTGCGCCGTTCTTTCCGAGCACAGCCGCGGGAATGATCGTGGGCATCCCGAACGCCACCGCCGTCGTTTTCAAAAACTGCCGTCGTGTGAATTTCATAGGAGGAAAAGAGGATCCAAGCTGCAGGGTGAAGGGGTGAAGAATGAGCGGCTCAGCAACCGACCAACCGCTGCCGGAGGAAGCAAAGAGAAACGGGGAGCGATGAAAAGATCAATTGATGGATCGCCGCCGCGGCGCGAGCCAACATCCCACTGTGCGCCTGATCGTCGCCCGCGTCTGCGCATGGTTTGGCGAAGCTCGCGCGGATATTGGGCATCGAGCGGCGGTCCGGCCGCGTGGTCGCCGCCAACGCCACCTGCGCTTCACCTCTGTCTGCCCTGGGCTTTCGCCCTGCTTCCTCCGAGGCTCCGCGATTTTTTGCGACCTGGTGCATTCGTGTCCGCCCGGATCGGTCGTCAGGGCTGCTTCGCAATCGGGCGGACGCGGCCGACCAGTTCCTGACGAAACGTGTCCGCCATACTCCAGACGGCGAAGTGGCCGCCGCCCGCCAGCAGCACGAATTCTTTGCGGGGCGCGCGGAGGGCCTGGAAGTATTCCTGCGCCAGCGAGGCCGGCGTCACGGGATCTTCGGCCCCCTGGAAAATGAAGATCGGGACGGCGATATCCGGCCCCAGCACGGCCAGCCGGGTATTCAGCATCTCGGTGTAGAGGCGCCACGGTGGGACGACCGCGAAACCTTGGAAATCGTAATAATCATCGAGCAGCGAACGGCCCGGTGGCGGCGAGGTCAGGCTGCGTTTCAGTTCGTTCATGGCCGTGACATCGGACGCCGGCTGGAATTTTTCGATGCTTTGGAAAAACACGGCGACGGCCTGCGGGTGGGTGAAGGGCGGCGCACCGATGCGCGTGAGCGCCTGCAGGGTCGGTGCGTCGTTGGCCGCGCGCGCCTGCTCCACCAGTCGCGCGTAGACCATCGCTGTGCTGCGCGGCAAGTCGCTCACCTGCCCGGTGCCCACGTAGGCGTGGAACAGGTCGGGCCGCCGCTTCACCATGTTGATCCCGAGAATGGAGCCCCACGAATGGCCGAGGAGAATGACCTTGTCCTGCTGGAGATGAGTGCGGAGGTAGTCCGCGACCTCGACGCCGTCCTGCGCCATCCGGTCGACCGACATGGTTGCGGCGATGGACGCTCCGCTCGCGCGCAGCGATTTGCCGGCGCCGCGCTGATCCCAGAGGACGACCGTGAAATCTTTTTCCCAACGGAGAAAAAGCCGGGTCACTTTATCCCACGTGCCACCAGGTCCGCCGTGGACACAGAGCAGCACGGGGTTGTTGCGGTCCTGTCCGCGGATCTGCAACCACTGATCGATCCCGCCGATCTTCACATAGGCGGACTCGTTAATGCCGTTGGGCGAGTCGATGGCGAAAGCGGGCGCATTCGCGTGCTGCAGGTAAGTCCGCACACCCAGCAAACCGCCGACGCCCAGCACGACCAAGGCGAGCGCGGTGATCGCAATATATTTCCCGACCTTGATGAAGGAGCGCATGGGGTTCTCCGGGGAAGACACCCGGAGGCGGGCGTTTTCGTGGGGCCTCCAGAAGAAGGCGCGTCCGTGCCCCGTGGCAAGCTCCCCGCCCTCGCTCCCGGAAGCGCCGGGCACCGTTTTTTTGCGCCCGATGCTCCGCTTGGTCGGCGACGTCGCATCCCGCGGTCCCCCCACAAAAAAGGGCCGCGCGGCCGATCCGCGAGCCCTGTGTGCGCTAGAGGGCGAGAAGCGTTACCAAGTGTCGCAAACCTCGGTCAAGGCCACGCCCGCCGTGTGGCCGCCCCCGGTCCGCACCACGTTGCAGGTCCCGGGCTGAAGCCCGATGAGCAGCGCCGCATCTTTGCTGCCGGCCGACAGCGCAAAGGCCCCGATTTGGGCCGACGCCGCGATCAGCTACGCGGCCGTCGCGGATCCGGTCTCCCAGTTGTCATTGCGGGCCAGCTGGGCGGTGCCGGAGACGACCCTGACCTGCGGTTCGGCCGGCGCACCGGTGGCCCCCAAGGGGGCCGGGGCCGGGCGCGTTCGCCGGCCACGCCGACCCTACCGGCCAAGATGCTTGGCCAGGAAAGCGAGCGCCACCGGGCGCAGATCGCGGGACAGGGGTTTCTTGTTCCACGTTTGAAAATCGAAGGTGTGCCCCGCGCCTTCCACCATCACGATTTCATGCGGGACGCCGTGGCGCTGGAGCACGCCCGCGAGTTCCTCCGACTGCGCCCGGTCGACCGTCGTGTCGATGCGGCCGTGCAGGATCAGCACCGGCGGAGCATTTTTCGTGACGTGCGTCACGGGCGAAGCCCTCCGATAGACCGGCGCCGTCGGATCGTCCGTGCCGAAAACTTTCGCCGGCCCGGCCGGGCGAAATTTGCCGGTCGGCGTGCCTTTTTCGTCGACCTCCTGGCGCGTCAGCAAATTCACCGGACCGTAAAGGTCGATCACCGCGCGCACCTGGCTCGAAACCCCGGGATAGGGCGTGGCCGCTCCGGCCGGCTCAAATTCCGGCTGGTCGCCCGTGAAGCCGACCATCAGCGCCAGATGGCCGCCCGCCGAACCGCCCGCCACCGCGATGCGGTCGGGATCGATCTGATACGTTGCGGCGTGGGCACGGAGAAAGCGCACCGCGTTCTTGCAGTCGTGCAAATTCGTCGGCCACGCCCGGTCGCCGAGTTTGTAGTCGACGCTCACCGCCACGTAGCCCGCCGCGGCCAACGTCGTGCAGATTTCTTTCGCGCGATTCTCCGTCTTCACCCCGCCCGTCCAACCGCCGCCATGGATCCACACGACGGCCGGCGAGAGTTTTCCTTTCGCCGGTGCGACCGGCAAATAGAGATCGAGTTTCTCCGCCCGGTCCGGCGCGAGATAGGCGAGATCGGGGAGCATGCGCGGGACGGCGGCCACGGATTCGGCGGCCCGAGCCGCCACGAAGACCCACGCGCCCAAGGCGAGCGCGGCCGACCAGAAGAAACGAGGAGCGGATAACAGCATAAAAGGAATGGATTCGTGGGGGAAATTTACGGCCGGCGCTGCGCCGCCCCTGCATCGAAGTAATCGGCCAGACCGTAGACCCGTTCGTTGATGCGTTTCATGGCGGCGAGCAGCGGAGGAAAAGGCGCGTAGCGGTTGTTGACGATGCCCTTGTTCGAATCGGTGTTCGAGGGATCGGCCTTCGTGTCGGCCGGATCGTTGTCGGCATATTTGAACCAATGCCAGCCGACGCACCCGCGCGACTCGAGCAGCCCGAGCGTGAAGTGCTCGTAGAAACGCCCGCGGTCGGCCTGCGTTTTCACCGTCCAGCCGGCCCCGGTGGTGTTAGCCATCCCGGAGTCCATCCCCTTCGCATACCACTCGGTGATGAGAAACGGCCGCCCGCTCTCCTTCACCCACATCGCCATCCGCTCCGGCACCGGCGTCCACGCATTGTAGTAATTCACCGCCACCACATCGAGGTGCGGCCCCACCGCCCGAAACACCTCCGGAAACCGCAGCGCCGCCCCGTGCAAACGCGGCCCCAGCACCAGGTGATGCGGGTCCACCCGCCGGATCGCGCGCGAAACGATCTCGCAATACCGCCCGACGACCACCGCGAGGAAATCCTGCTGATCCTGCTCGGTGATGTCTTTCGCCGTCGCCCCGGCCCCGCGCCGCGACCGCAACCACGCCGCCGCGGCGCGGTGCCCCGCCTCCGTCTCGGGCAACGCGAGGTAGTTCGCGAGCGCCTCGCGTTTGAACGGCAGCTCGTTGTCCGTGAAATGCCCGAGCAACCGCGGATCATCCTTCGTCGCCGCCAGCTGGCGCGCATGCTCGTCGCAGAACGGCTCGAACTCCGGATCGAAGACAAAAATGCAGTCCTTCGGATAACCCGTGTGCCCCGGCTGCTGGAACGTCCCGCCCCGCTGCTTGCCGTAGCTGCTCATGAAATTCCAGATCAGCGTGTAGACCGGCGGCTGCGGCGTCGCCCGCAGCTTCGCAGTGTCCGTCCACGACCCCGTGCCGTTGAAACCGTGTTCGCGCAACAACGCCATCGTCTGCGTCGCCCACCCTTCGTCGCTGCCAAACTTCTCCCGGTAGACCGCCTGCGCCCCCGCCGGCCGCAGCGGGGCGACCGACACGACGGCCTTGTGGATAAACCGCCCGCCCGCCGGATCGATGAGCCACCACCGCCCATTGCGTTGCTCGGCCTGAAAGAATCCCGTCGCCTTCCCGCCCCGATCACGCCGGCCGCCATACGCATCGAGCTCCGCATCCAATTTTGCCACCACGTCGGCCGGCAGATCGTCCAGCGTGCGGGTCGCCTGGGTTTTCCACGGCCCGGCGGGTTTGGACGCCACCTCCACCGGAACCGTCGCAAACACCGCCGGAGTCAAAACGAGGGCGGCAAGAAGACGGTGGAGAGGTTTCATCGCGGTACTATGACGTGCCAATCCCCCAGCGGTTGCTCCGGGGCGCCGCGAATTCCCGCCGGCCCCACTGCAAAAAAAATTCCAGTTTGCGCCCGTCACGCCCACCCCCGACCTTCGCCGCCCCACCTTTCGTTATGCCCCACTTGATCCCCTCCTGGCGCGTGCTCGGCCGCGCCCTTGCCGCCGCCCTCGTCTCCCTCGCCGCCACCACGCACGCCCAATCGCTCCTCGCGCCCGAACGCGTCGCCCTCGATTCGCTCGCGGCCTTCCAACCCATGACCGCCAACTGGCAACTCGCCGCGGGTCTCGCCGGCGACCCGCGCCGCGACAAAACCCTCGTCGCCACCCCCGGCTCCGGCATTTTCGTGTGCAATCCCGGCAAGTCCCCTGAAACGCGCGGCCACCTCTTCACCGCGTGGGAACACGGCGACCTCGAACTCGATCTCGAATTCCTCCTGGCCCCCGGCTCGAACTCCGGCGTCTACCTCCAGAGCCGATACGAGGTGCAGCTCTTCGACAGCTGGGGAAAGAAAGCGCCCACCCCCGCCGACTGCGGGGGCATTTACCAGCGCTGGGACGCCGCTCGCGGCGCCGGCAAACAAGGTTACGAGGGCACCGCCCCCCGCGCCAACGCCAGCCGCGCTCCCGGCCTGTGGCAGACGCTCCACATCGAATTCCAAGCCCCGCGCTTCGACGCCACCGGCAAGAAAACGAAAAACGCCCGCTTCACCAAAGTCCTTCTCAACGGTTTTCTCATCCATGAAAACGTCGAGGTCACCGGCCCGACCCGCAGCGCCCTTTTCGAAAATGGCCCCGAGGCCCCGCTCGGCCCGCTCATGATCCAAGGCGACCATGGCGCCGTCGCCATCCGCCGCCTCGCTTTTAAGCGCTTCGACGCCGACGCCCGTATCGTCGTGGAAAAACTCGGCTACCAGCTCCATTCGTCCGCCTTCGGAAAAATCGGTGACTACGATTCGAGGAAACCCACCGCCACCGGCGTGCCCGACCGCTTCTCCCAGGCCGCCGTCGAGAAAAGCGGCAAGTTCGCCCTTGTCCTCACTGGCACCCTCAATCTCCCCCGCGCCGGCGACTACGCGTTCACCCCTGAAACCACCTCGCCCGTCCGCCTGCTCATCGACGACCGCCCCGTCATCACCCCGCTCGAACGCGGCGGTCAGGCCGGCAAGATCACCCTCGCCGCCGGCCCCCACTCCGTGCGTCTCGACTTTCTTCACACGGGCAACAACCGCCCCTCGCTCGACCTCATCGCCGAGGGCCCCGGCCTCGCCCCCCACTCGCTCGGCGGCGACGACCACCCCGCGCCCGCCGCCGGCCGGCGCCCCGCCCCGAAGCAACTCCGCCTCGAGCCCGCAGCCGACCGCGTGCGCCTGCAGCGCGGGTTCGTGCCCTTTGAACCGAAGAAGCGCCTCTACGCCGCCAGCGTCGGCACGCCCCAGGGCGTCCACTACGCCTACGATCTCGAAACCGGCGCGCTGCTCCGCGCGTGGCGCGGCACGTGGATCGACACCGCGGAAATGTGGGAAGGCCGCGGCGAAGCCCAACTCGCCAAACCCACCGGTCCCGCCCTCACGCTCAACGCCAAGCCCACCGTCGCCCTGATCGAAAAAGCCGCGACCGCCGGCTGGCCCGAGTCGGCCGACGCGCTGCAGTCTTCCCAAGGCTATACCCTCGAGGCCGACGGCCTGCCGGTCTTCCTGTCCAAGCTCGCCGACCTCTCGATCCGCGATCGCCTCGCCCCCTCCGCCGATGGCAAAACCCTCGCGCGCCGCCTCGACTTCAAGGGCGCGCTCGCATCCTGGGAGACGCAGGTGCTCCTCGCCGAAGCCGACGTGATCACCGCCCAGCCCGGCGGCGGCTGGGTCATCGGCGACCGCGGCTATTACCTCGATTGGCCTGCCGGCTCGCCGCACCAGCCGACGATCCGCCAGGTCGGAGACCACCAGCTCCTCGTCGTCCGCCTCTCCAAGTCCACGCTCGAAGCCCCCCTCGCCTACTCGCTCGTCTGGTAACGCCGCCGCCATGAAACGCTTTTTCTCCACTCTCCCCGTGCTCGCCGCGTGCACCGTCCTCCCCGCGTTCGCTCAGACGAACAACCCTTCGTCCGCCGAGCGCTTCGCAAAACCCAGCGACGAACTCGTCGCGCGCGAAAACAAATACTGGAAACGTATTCCCCTCACCGTTCCTGATGACCTCGTCCTCGAGACCAGCGGCATCTTGCCGCTTCCCGGCCAACGCCTCCTCGTGACCACGCGCCGCGGCGAAGTGTATTTCATCGACGGCGCCTTCGACGCCGACCCCAAGTTGAAATTCACCCTCTTCGCCTCCGGCCTCCACGAGCCCCTCGGCCTCATCGCCGCCCCCGCCCCGCGCAAAGGCTACTACGTCGCCCAACGCGCCGAACTCACCCGCCTCGAGGACACCGACGGCGACGGCCGCGCCGACGTCTTCGAAACCGTCGCGAAGATTCCGATTTCCGGCAGCTACCACGAATACGCTTTCGGTCCGGTGCTCGCCCCCAACGGCAACCTCCGCGTCACCCTCAACGTCGCTTTCGGGGGCGCCACCCAAGGCCCCGTGCCCTGGCGCGGGTGGATGATGGACATCACGCCCGACGGTCAGATGACGCCCATAGCCGCCGGCTTGCGCTCGCCGGCCGGGTTCACCGTCACCGGCGGCGGCGACTGGTTCGCCTCCGACAACCAGGGCGAATGGGTCGGCTCCGGCAAACTCACGCACATCGAACGCGGCGACTTTCTCGGCCACCCCGCCGGTCTCGCGTGGAGCAAGAGCCCCGGTTCCCCCGTTTCACTCCGCCCCGAGGACATCACCAGTTTCGGCCAGCCCATGGCAGCGGTAGCTAAAAAACTACCCGGCGTAAAATCACCCGCCGTCTGGCTGCCCCACACCGTCCTCGGCATCTCCAACTCCGGCGTGCTCGAAGACCTCAGCGGCGGGAAATTCGGCCCCTTTGCCGGCCAGCTCTTCGTCGCCGACCAGGGCCAGAGCAAAATCGCCCGCGTCAGCCTCGAGAAAGTGAAAGGCGTCTGGCAGGGCGCCGCCTACGCCTTCCGCAGCGGCTTCGACTGCGGCATCATCCGCCTCGCCCAGAGCGAGGACGGCTCGTTTTTCACCGGCGAGACCGAACGCGGCTGGGGCTCCCTCGGCCCCAAGAAACACGGCATCGAGCGCCTCGTCTGGACCGGCGAGACCCCGTTTGAAATCAAGGAAGTCAAAGCCCAGCCCGACGGCTTCGTCCTCACCTTCACCGCGCCCGTCGATCGCGCCACCGCCGAAAAACCCGAGTCCTACAGCGTATCCGGATTCACCTACCTCTGGCACCGGGAATACGGCAGCGCTCCCTCCGATCGCGCCGGCTGCCCCGTCCGCAAAGTGGTCGTCGCCCCCGACGGCCTCAGTGTCCGCCTCGCCAACCTCTGCCTGCGCGAGGGCTACATCCACGAAATCAAAGCCGCCGGCCTCCGCTCCGCCCAAGGCCACGAAGCGCTCCTCCATCCCACCGCCTACTACACCCTCAACCGTTTCCCCGACGGCCACCGCATCATCCCGCTCGAAGTCAAAGAGGCCGAACTCTGCGTCGCGCCGATTCCGGCCCTCGCCAGCGCCGCCACGAAAAAACATCCGACCAAACCCGGCCCAGACTGGGCCGGCGCCGACGGCGACAAGACCATTCTCCTCGGCACGCAGCCCGGCCTCAAATTCGACCAAACCCTGCTCACCGTGAAGGCCGGCTCCCGCGTCCGCCTCGTCTTCCGCAACACCGACGACATGCTCCACAACTTCGTCCTCGCCGCTCCGGGCAAGGGCGAGTCCGTCGGCGCCGCCGCCCTCGCCCTCGGCGTGGACGGGGCCGCCAAGAATTACGTCCCCGACACCGATGACGTGCTCTTCCACACCGCGCTGGTCCTCCCCGATGCGAGCGACACGATCTACTTCACCGCCCCCGCGACACCCGGCGACTACGACTACCTCTGCAGTTTCCCCGGCCACTCCGCCCTGATGAAGGGCCTCCTCCGCGTCGAAGCGAAGTGAGCCCAAGTAGGGCGCGGTCTCCGACCCGCCCTCTCCATCGGGAGGAGGAGCCCGCTTGCGGGCGATGTTCAGCCATGCTCCGCTTGCCTTATCCTTACTCCTTACTTCACGGTAAGGCCATGGAAACGACGGTCACCAGCAAAGGCCAGCTCACCTTGCCGCAAGAGATCCGCCACGCGCTCGGCATCGACGCCGGCACGATCCTCGAGGTCGAGCTCGGCCCCAAGGGCAGCATCGTCCTCCGCAAAAAACCCACTCCGGGTTTCTTCGACCAATTCGTCGCGCTGCAGGCCGACCGCGCTCCCTATCCCACCGGCGACGCCGCCCGCGAGGCCCTCCGCGTCGCCGAGGATCAGGGCTCCTTTGAGGCCACACCCGCCGCCAAAAAACGCCGCACCACCCGTTAAGCCATGGCCATCGCCCTCGATTCCAACATCCTCATCGACGTCCTCGGGCAGTCCTCCGAGCACACGCCCCACGCCGTCGAGGCCCTCAACGACGCGCTCTCCCGCGGCGCGCTGATCATTTGCCCCGTTGTGGCCGCCG
>CAJAYO010000048.1 GCA_903948415.1 uncultured Opitutia bacterium
GGCCTGGGCTCCGGGTCCTCGGTGAAATCGGTTTGGTCAAGTTGAGTGTGAAATATCCGGGCGAGAGCCTCCGGGCGGCGGGCGCCTCACCCAGCCCGACAAAAAAACTGGCCTCCGGCACGCCTCCCCGCTCCCCTGTCCCCGTGCCTGCCGAGCCTGCCCCTCCCCTCCTCTCCCCCGCCCAGCGGCGCATCACCGGGTTCGCGCTCACCTTCCTGGCCCTCCTCGGCTCCCTCGCGCTCCTCATCCTCGCCGTCATCGCGCTCGGTCAGCTCGTCGGTTTTTTCTCCGGCGTGATCTGGCCGCTCGCCGTCGCCGGCGTGCTCGCCCTCATTCTCCGCCCCGTGGTCGAGCTCGCCGAGCAACGCCTCCGCCTCCGCCGCACCACCGCCGTCCTCTTGCTCTACGGGCTCGGCGCCCTCGTCGTCACCGGCCTCCTCGTCTTCCTCCTGCCCCCCGTCATCGAGCAGGCCCTCGCCTTCATCGCCAACGTCGGCGAGTATTGGACCCGCGCCACCGTCTACGTGCAGGACCACTCTCCGCAATGGAAGGAATTCTCCCAACGCCAGCTCGCCAACCCCACCATCCGCAAACTCGCCGACACCCTGACGGCCGAAGCCAAGGGCATGCTCTCGCTCGCTCTCCCGTCGCTCCGCGCCGCCGGCGGCGGCGTCCTCGGGCTCTTCGCCTTCGCCACCCATCTCGCGATCGTGCCCGTCTACCTGTTCTTCTTCCTCCTCGCCCGCGGCGAGCCGACCCGCAATCTCCCTGACCAACTGCCGTTCCTCCGGCCCGAACTCCGCCGCGACATCGTCTTCCTCGTCCGCGAATTCGTCGCCATCGTGGAATCGTTTTTCCGCGGCCAACTGCTCATCGGCTTCCTCCTCGGCGTCCTCCTCGCCCTCGGCTTCACCCTCGTCGGCCTGAAGTTCGGCCTCGTCGTCGGTCTCGCCCTCGGCGTCCTCAACGTCGTCCCCTACCTCGGCACCATCATCGGCATCGCCACCGTGGTGCCCCTCGCTTTTTTCCAACCCGGCGGCGGCTGGCAGCTCGTCGGCCTCGTGCTGATCGTGAAGGCCATCGTGCAGACCATCGAGGGCTGGGTCATCACCCCGAAAATCATGGGCGATCGCACCGGCCTGCACCCCGTGACCATCATCGTCGCCATTTTCTTCTGGGGCACCGCTTTTGGCGGCATCCTCGGCATGCTCCTCGCCATCCCGCTCACCGCCTTCTTCGTCACGGCCTGGCGCCTCGCCAAACAAAAATATTTCGCCGCCGCCCATGGCTGAGCGCCCGCCGCCCGACGCCTGCGCCAACTGCGGCGCCCCCCTCCCCCGCCGCGCCCGCGCCTGCCCGGAATGCGGCGCCGACGAACGCTCCGGCTGGCGCGAATCCACCGACTCCGTTTACGACGGCCTCGACCTCCCCGACTCCGCCTACGCCGACGAGGCCGACGCCCCGCCCGCCCGTCGCGGCATCGCGTGGTATTGGTATGTCGTCGCCGCCCTCCTGCTCGTTTCACTCGTGCTCGGCCTCGTGCGCTTTCGCTGATGGCCAAGCCCTGGGAGATCGTTTTCCGCAAGGGCGTCCACCTTCCGCAAATCGGCTGGTGGCTCGACGCGCAGGCCCGCACCGCACGCTCCTTCGTGTCGCACGCGCACTCCGACCACGTCGCCCGCCACCAGGAAATCCTCTGCACCCCCGGCACCGCCCGCTTCCTCCACGCCCGCATCCCCGGCAAGCGCCTCATGACCGAGCTGCCCTTCGGCGTCCCGCACGCCCTCGAGTTCGGCGTCACCGCCACCCTCCATCCCGCCGGCCACATTCTCGGTTCCAGCCAGATCCTCCTCGAGTCCTCCGACCACGGCTCGCTGCTCTACACCGGTGACTTCAAACTCCGCCCCGGTCTCGCCGCCGAACCCTGTGCCACGCCCCGCGCCGACACACTCATCATGGAAACGACGTTCGCCCTCCCGCGCTACGTCATGCCCCCGGAAGCCGACGTGATCGCGCAGATCGTCGCCTTCTGCCAACAGTCCGTCGCCGACGGCGCCACGCCCGCCCTGCTCTGCTACAGCCTCGGCAAAAGCCAGGAAGTCCTCCGCGCCCTCGCGTCCGCCAGCCTCCCGATCATGCTCCACGCCGAGACGCTCCGCCTCACGCGCGTCTACGAAAAACTCGGCATCACCTTCCCCGCCTTCCGCGAATTCGACGGCCGCGAGGTCGCCGGCCACATCGTCATCTGCCCCGCCCACTCCCGGGGTCTGCTCAGCCGCATTCCCGCCGTGCGCACCGCCGTCATCACCGGCTGGGCCCTCGATGCCGGCACGATTTACCGCAGCCGTTGCACCGCCGCGTTTCCGCTCTCCGACCACGCCGACTACCCGAGCCTGCTCAAGTTTGTCGAACTCGTGCAACCCAAGCGCGTCTTCACGCTCCACGGCTTCGCCCGCGAATTCGCCGCCACCCTGCGCCAGCGCGGGATCGATGCCCTCGCCCTCGGCCACGCCAACCAGCTTGACCTGTTTGCCCCGGCCCCCGCGCCCACGTGACGGAGCCCCCTCCCGCCGTGCCCCCTCCGGCCTCTGCCCGCCTCCGCCCCTTTGCCGTGGGGTTGACCGCGCTCGGTCTTGGCGCCCTGGCCTACCTCTCCCTCCGCCCCTCCGCGTTTCTCAGCGAGGTCGGGTGGATTCCGCGCTGGCTGAGCCATTGGGCCGATCACCACGGCGTGCTCCGCAATGCGGTCGCCTTTTTGGCCTTGGGCCTCTTCGTTTTCGCCTCGGTGGGGCGCCGTCCGCGTCACGGGCTCGCCCTCGCCGCCTTCGCCATCGTCATTGAAGTCCCTCAAATCTGGCTGCCTCAGCGGGTCTTCGATGGCCGTGACATCGGCGCCAGTTTCGGCGGCCTCGCCGTGGCGTGGCTCCTGGTCTGGGTCGCCCGGAAACTCGGGCGATTGCGCGGCGCGTGACCCTGCGCCCCCCGCACCTCCGCTCGCCTCGCGGCGTCTTGGTTTCAGGCGCACCGCACTTCGGCATCGCCCTTGGGCGCCCGATCACGTTCTGTCCGCCCACGTCATGGTTCAGAAACTCGCCCTCTTCCTGCTCGCCGGCCTCCCGCTCGCGGCCGAGACCGCGCTCGCCCTGCGCGACGGCGAAGCCTTCACGTTCAAGGTGTCCTGGGCCGTTTTGCCCGGCGCGGGCGAAATCAAGGTCTCCGCCGCCGCCGACACCTCCGGTCCCGCCCCACGTCTCCGCGTGACCACCACCACCCACACCCGCGGACTCGCCCGGATGCTGCTGCCCTTCGAAGCCACAGCCGAATCCCTCTTCGACCCCGCCACCGGTCGCCTGCTCTCGCTCACCGAGTCCAACGAGCAGCGCAACAAACGCTCCGCCCACGCCGTCGCGTTCGACTACGCCGCCGCCCAAGCGATCTATACCCGCACGATTCCCGCGCAACCGCCGCGCCCCCTCCCCCTGCCCCCCGGCGACCCGATGGACCTGATCACCTCCCTCCTGCAGACCCGCAGCTGGGACCTCAAGCCCGGCGAAAAACGCGACGCCCTCGTCCTCTTCGACGACGACTTCTACGAACTCACCCTCCACGCCGCCCGCTACGAGGAAATCCGCACGTCCTTCGGCACCTTCAACACGCTCGTCCTGGAGCCGCGCATGGAAAAGACTCCGCCCAAGGGCATGTTCAAAAAGGGCTCCAGCGTCCGCGTCTGGATTTCGCAGGACGAGCGCCGCTTGCCCGTGCGCTTCGAAGTGGAGTTCAAAATCGGCACCGGCGTCGCCACGCTCACCCGCTACGAGGCACCGCCCTCCGCCGCCGTTTCGGATGCGAAAAATTCTCGTCCTTAGAGGCGGCGCGCTCGGCGACTTCCTCGTCACCCTGCCCGCCCTCGCGCTCCTGCGCCACCGCTGGCCCGCCGCCCACCTCACGCTCGTCGGCAACGCCACCGCCGCCGCCCTCGCGCTCGACGCCGGCCTGCTCGACCACGTCCACTCGCAACACGACGCCCGCTGGGCCGCCCTCTATGCCGACGCCCCGCTCCCGCCCGATTTCGCCGCCGAACTCGCCGCCTTCGATCTCGTCCTGAATTTCTGGCCCGACCCCGACCACACCCTCGCCCGCCATTTCCGCGAGGTTTCCTCGCCGATCTTCCTGACGTCCTCCGCGCTTCCGACCCTCGCCCCGGCCGCCGCCCACTACTGCGCCCCCCTGCGCACCCTCGGTCTGACGCCCACGTCCTTCCACCACGCGCTCACCCCGCCCGCGCCCGGCGCCCGGCTGATCGCCGTTCACCCCGGCAGCGGCTCCCGCCAAAAAAACTGGCCGCTCGCCCGCTGGATCGAGCTCTGCACCTGGCTCACCCGCGAACACCGCGCCGAACTCCTCCTCATCACCGGCGAAGCCGACCCCGCCGCCGCCACCGCCCTCGCCCCCTTCGGCACGCCGGCGCACCGGCGTCCGCTCCGCGAACTCGTCCCCCTCCTCGCCCAGTGCCGTTTTTTCCTCGGCCACGATTCCGGGATCAGCCATCTCGCCGCCGCCTGCGGCGTCCCCAGCCTCCTGCTCTTCGGCCCCACCGACCCCGCGACCTGGGCGCCGCCCGGTCCGCACGTTCACGTGCTCACACGCGGTCCGACCCTCGAATCGATCTCGCTCGCCGACGTCGAGGCCGCGCTCCGCCCTCATCTCTTGCCTCCGGCGCAAAAATAAACCGCCACCGTTTCCCCGCCCACACCGGCCCCGCGTAGTCGACCCCGACCCGCGGCGCCGCCGTCACCGCGCTCCGCGGCACCCGCACCCCGTCGTCCTCGAGCCACAGCCCGCCCGCGGCCCGTGTCGCCTCCACCCCGTTGAGTTCGCGCCCGATCTGCAGCGCCTTCGTCACCCGCCCCGGCCCACTCGCCGCCGCGACACCCCGGATCAGCACCGCCGCCGGCCAGTCCTGCGGCCACCACGAGGTTCAGCATCTCGTGCACGCCGTAACAGAATGGCATTGGCATAACAAACGCCACTGCTATGAATCCTTTTTTTATGCCTAAGATCGCCTACAGCTACATCCGGTTCAGCTCGAAGAAACAAGAACTGGGGCAGTCACTCTCCCGCCAAGCCAAACTGTCTGCCGACTGGTGTGACGCCAATGGAGCCACCTTGGACACAACCCAGAAAATGGACGACCAGGGAGAGTCGGGACTTCGAGGCAAGAACTTGGACGAGGCCGCTGCGCTCGGCGGGTTCATCAACGCGGTAAAGCAGGGACGGGTTCCGAAAGGCTCATATCTGCTGGTAGAGTCCTTGGACCGTCTGTCGCGGATGGACATCGACTCGGCCTTCCAACTCTTCCGCGAGATCCTCAAACTTGGCGTAAACATCGTCACGCTTCAGGACAACAAGGTCTTCACTCCCGACTCCCTGAAGAACTTTCAGGACATCATCATCAGCATCGTCATTATGCAGCGGGCGCACGAGGAAAGTATGACCAAGTCCTTTCGTCTGCAGAAAAAGTGGGAAGAGCGCAGGAAGAACCTCAAGACCCGCAAGATCGCGACCCGCTTTCCGTCATGGCTGACCTTGAGTGATGACCGCAAGAGCTTCACTCCAATTCCATCCGCTGCTGCCATTATCAACAAAATGTTTTCGGACTACAGCACTGGCATCGGCGTCGTAACCATCGCCAAACGACTGAACGAGTCCGGCGTCCCGTGCATCAGCAACCGCAGCAAGATTTGGAAAACACACTACATCCAACAACTCCTCCGCAGCCGTGCCTTGATCGGTGAATACCAGCCGAAGAAGAGAGACGACCACGGCAAGAAGCAACTCGCCGGGGTCGCAGTGCCCGACTACTTTCCCGTCGTTGTTCCGGTAAAGCTGTTCGACAAGGTTCAATACCTGCTCGGACTTATCCCACCGAAGACGAGTCCGTCAGAGTCGTATGGCCTAAATGTTTTCAGCGGAAAACTCTTCTGCCCCTATTGCGGCGAACGAATGTTCGTCGCCTACTATAACATCGGCAAGAAACTCGCCGACGGCACCAAGGCTCGCTACGGAACCCAACAAGCACTGACCTGTGTCAGCGCGAAGAACGGCAGGTGCATCAACATCGGATGGCCGATGGAGGACTTCAGAGAAAAGTTCATCGAGTGTTCAACGGAACTCCGTGCACTCTACGGCACGAAGAAGAAAAAAATTGCGGAACTGGTGGAGGCGATTGAAATCACGAAAAACAACATCGCGGCACGCGCCAAAGCGTCTGAAAACATCTTGAAAGCCGTCGAGGAGGCGGAGGGAGATATTCCCGAATACGCCA
>CAJAYO010000049.1 GCA_903948415.1 uncultured Opitutia bacterium
GGGCCAGAAACGGCTGCTTGCCCTTGAGGTCGCTCCACTTGTCCGAATCGAAGGGCTGGGCCGGATAGGTAAAATTCCAATCCGTCTTGCCCGAACCGCGAATCCCGAGCGCCGCGGGAAACTCGCGGATGTTCGCCGTGAGGTAGCCGGCGTCGCGCATCCAATCCGTGATCGGCCGCACCCCCGCGGGCACCGTGTAACCGTCGTCGCGGTGCGAGCGGTGATTGTGGGCGCCGATCGTGGTCTGATACATGCCGGTCATGAACGCCGAGCGCGACGCACTGCACACGGGCGCCGTCGTGAACATCCGGTTGAACCGCATGCCTTGCGCCGCGAGCCGGTCGAGATTCGGCGACGCCACTTCTTTCACCCCGTAACACGCGAGGTCGGGCGAAAAATCCTCGCCGATGAGCCAGAGAATGTTGGGGCGTTTCGCGGCGGCCGCCGCGGCGGTCCCGGCAAAACCGAGGGACACGACGGCGCACGCGAGCAGAACCAAGGGGCGGAGCTTCATGCAACGACGTTGGAACAGTCTGCGGCCCGCCACACGGAAAAAAGCGGGCCGCTCCTCATTTCCTGGCGGCGCTCCTCAGAAGCGCCCGCTCACCCCGATCGTGACCGACACCCCGGGAATGCGGTATTCGGAGATGTTGTCGGAAACGCCGCGATAGAAGACCTGCGCCTCGTTGAAGATATTGCCGACGTCGACGGAGAAGCTCATCGCCGGACGGAATTGATACGCCGCACCGACGTTCACGACGGTGCGTTGCAGCGTGTATTGGTTGCGACCGGAGCCACCGGCCGTGAAGGCGTTGATATACTCGCCGGTGCGGTTGACGTTCAGGCGCGTGCCAAACTTCCGGTAACGCCAGCTGAGGCTGAGGTTGGCCGTCCGCGGCACGAAACCCGGGACTTCACCGGTTTTGCGGGTCGCGGTGGTCGAGCCGAAATCGCCGTGCGTCTCGAGGATCGTGGTGTTGGCCGAGACGCCGAGGGTCTTGAGCAAGCCGGGCAGAAACGTGAACTGCTGCTGATAGGCCAATTCCCAGCCTTGCACGATCGCCGTGCCCAGATTGTCGCGCGTCAAAATCGTGAAGCCCGAATACTCGCCGTTGTAACCGTTGTCGGCGCCGCTGCCGACCGTGCCGGCCAGCACGCCGTTTACGAAGTAATCCTTGATCGTCTTGTGAAACCAGCTGACCGAGAGGCTGCCGACGGGCTCGAAATAATATTCCAATGCGGCGTCCCAGCTTTCCGCCGTCTGCGGTTTGAGACTCGGATTGTTGATCGTGAGCGTCTGCGCAGTTTCGTTGATGGTCTCGTTCGGGAGCAAATTGGACAGCGGCGGCCGGCCGAAACTGTTCGACCAGCTCAGCCGCGCCTTGAGGTTCGGCAAAAGATCGCGGGTGAGATGCGCGCTGGGGAAAAGCTTGGAGTAGCTGCCCGAGATTTCCCGCCGGGTATTCGCGTAGTCGCGCTGGGCCGAGCCGACGGGGTCGGCGGCCTGTTGGGCGGCGGTGCTGCCGACGCGCGCGCGCACCCAGCCCCAGCTGTCATCCTCGGTTTTCTCGCCGCGCACACCGGCAATGAACCCGGTGCGCCCCCACGTGCCCTGGGTCATCAGGTAGCCGGCCGTGACCGTCTCCGTGACCTCGCGCGTGCCGATGAATTTCTGGCTCTCCGCGAAATATACGTCGTCGCGCCACAGCGCGGCATTGACGGGCGCGCGGCCGACGCTGATCGCGTTGGCGTTCCACGCGGGGATTTTCAGCCCCGTCTTGCGGTCGCCATACGTCACAATCGTCGGATCGGTGGGCAACTGGGCGGAATTCGTGCCGGTGAAAATCGAGCGCCGGTCGCGGCTGATGTCCCCGGCCGTTTCCTCGCGCAGGCGGAATCCGGTTTTGAGATAGATGGGATTCTCCTGCGTGAGCCGGTAGCGGGCGTTGCCGCGCACTTCGCGGATTTCGTGGATGTTGGTCCCTTCGGCAAAATTCAAACTGTTCGGACGATAGCTGGCAGGATTCGCGATGTCCGGCCCGCCGTTTTGGATGAAACGCGGGTAGAGATCGGACTGGGTGCGATCGAGCTTCCAGCCCACGCCGGTCACCCGGTTCACGAGCACGCCGCCCTCGCCGCCGCCGCCGTTAATGTGGTCGGGACTGAACACCGCATTGTAGTCGAGCTCCAGCCGGCCGAACGTGTGCTCGCCGCCGAAATCCACGTGGCGCTGGCGGTGGTAAAAATGAGACATCTGCGACGTGATATCGATGGTCGAAGCGGCGACGGGCCGGACCTCGGTGAGGCGCGACGTGAAGCCCGGGATCACGCCGGAGGTGGTGGCGTTGGGCACGGTGCTTTGGTTGCCCGTGAACGCCCGGAACAAATACCGCAGGCGAAACCGCTCAAACGCGTCGTTGTAGATCAGGTTGAGCGAGAACTTGGAGTTCGCCGAAAGCCGGTAGTCGAGCTTCGCGTTCACACTCGATTGCTTGCGGTTGTTGTAGTTGTCCTGCGTGCGGTAGTCCCAAACGTAGGCCGGCGTCGCCGCCGTGTCCTGAAAATCGCGCGTCGTGCTGAAAAAACCGACCGCCTGCTCGCTGTAAAAAAGGTTGACCGACACGCCGAGGTTCCGCTGCCCGCCCGGCACGTCGAACACCTCTTGGTAGCCGAGATTGAAGAGCGGATGGAAGCGGTGCTCCTCGCGCAGCGGAATTTGCTGGGTGCCCGGGGGCGCGAGGCGTCCGGAGAAATTGTAGGTGATGCGGCGCTTTTCCTTCATGCTGAGCGTCGAGCGGCTCTTGAGATTGACCGTGCCGCCGAGTGAGCCGGCCTCCTTGTCGGGCGTGTGGCCCTTGGTGACTTCGAGCGCCTCGAACATCGAACCCGTGATCGTGTGGATGCGCGTCGCGCGGGCCATGCCCCCCTGCGAACCCATCAGCGCGCCGTCGATCGTGATGGTGTTCATCGCCGGCGGCATGCCCCGCACCGTGAAACCGACGATGTTGCCCTCGTCACTCAGATTGCCAGCCACCCCCGGCAGGAGCACCGCGAGCTCGCTGGCGTTCATGTTCGGCAAATTCCCGTAGGCATCGAGCGCGACGACGTCTTTCTTATTCGTCGCGTTGCGTTGGGCGGTCAGCGCCGCCGCGTTGCCCTCGCGCTCGCCGGTGACGGTGAAGGCCTGCAGTTGGTAGACACCCGTCGTCAGATCGAAATCCCGGATCGCGCGTTGGCCGGCGGTGACGTTGACGGTGAATTTCTGGGTATCGAGTCCGAGGTAGGTCACGACGATCTCGTGCGCCCCCGCGGGCACATCATCCAACACGAAACGGCCCGTCTCGTCGGAGAGCGTATCGAGCCGCAGCGCCGGGAGCGTAATGCGCGCGCCTTCGAGAAGATTGCCGGTACCGGCATTGCTCACATTGCCGGCGATCGACCCGGTTGCGGCAAAAACCGTCGGCGCGATCGCGCCCAGCAGGAACCAGAACAGAGCCAAGACAGAAGTGCGTTTCATGAGTGCAGTCGGGGTTGAGGTAGGACACCGCCACCTCGGTCAAGTTTGTCGCGAAGCTCGGGGCGGGGTCCGAAAAATTAGGGATGACCCTCAACGCCATTGTCGATTTTTTTCCTCCGCGGCCGGCCCACAATTCGCGTGCACCCGCCACCGCCGGCCGCTTCACTCGCGTTTCTTTTCCACCCCATGCACCCGCTTTCGCTTCTCCGTTTCGTCGCCATTGGAGCCCTGTTCGTTTCCCCTCTGCACGCCGCCGAACGCGCGCCCAATCTGATTGTCATCCTCGCCGACGATCTCGGCTGGGCCGACCTCGGGCACGACGGCTCCAAAATCGACACGCCCAACCTCGACCGGCTCGCCAAAGAAGGCGTGAAACTCACGCACTACCGTTCCTCCGCGCCGATGTGCTCGCCCACCCGCGCCGCGCTCCTCACCGGCCGCTACCCGCACAGTGTGGGCGTGCCCGAGCTCGCCAGCCCCGACGTGCGCGGCAATGTGCCGATCCTCGCACTCGCGCACTCAGCCATCACCATTCCCGAAGCACTCAAGCCCGCCGGCTATCGCAGCAGTCTCGTCGGCAAATGGCACATCGGTCACGCCAAGGAAAATTGGCCGCGCACGCACGGCTTCGACGAATTCTGGGGCTCCCTCATCGGCACCCCGCGCTTTTGGGACGTGAAGGAGACGTTTCACAACGAGACGCCGATCGTCGTCACGGGCAAAGGCTACTACACCGACCAACTCGCCGCCAAAGCTGTCGAAATTATCCGCCGCGATGTCGCGGCCGAAAAGCCGTTCTTCCTCTACCTCGCCTTCAACGCCCCGCACTACCCGCTCGAGGCTCCGTTCGAACTCGTCCAAAAATACCGCCGCATTTTCCCGGACCGCGGCCTCTTCGCGCTCTATGCCGCGATGGTCGAGCGCCTCGACACCGGCATCGGCCAGGTGCTCGCCACGCTCGACGAACTGAAGCTCGCGCAAAACACCCTCGTCGTTTTCACCTCCGACAACGGCCCGAGCGCCGAACTCAACCACTACGGCCCCGAGGGCGCCGACTATTCCAACGGCGCCCTCCGCGGCTACAAATTCGGGCTGACCGAGGGCGGCCTGCGCGTGCCGTTCCTGGCGCGCTGGCCCGGAAAAATCCCCGCCGGCACCGTGAGCCCCGGTCCAGCGATCACGATGGATATCCTCCCCACGCTGCTCGACGCCGCCGGCGTGAAGCCCGCCGCCAACCACGAAATCCACGGCCAGTCGCTCCTCCCGCTGCTCCGCGGCGAACCCTTCGCGCGCACCGGCGCCCTCCACTGGGAAAACCAACAGAACTACGCCGTGCACGCCGGCGACTGGAAGCTCGTGAAACGCGCCTGGGAAACAACCGCCCGCCTCTACCGCCCCGCCGACGACCTCGGCGAGGACCGCAATCTCGCCACGCAGAATCCCGCCAAAGTTGCCGAGCTCACCGCCCAACACGAAGCGTGGCGCAAACGTTACTACCCGAACCCCGTCCCGCCTGTCGCCAAGCGCACCACCGGCAATTTCCCGCTCACGGCCCAGGATCCGTGATGCGGCCGCGCCTGCCGGCCCTACCGCCGGCCGCGCGTTGACACCCTCGTCCGTGCTTACACCGTGCTCACATGAGCACCCCGATCACCGCGAAAGTCTTCCAGGCCGGAAATTCCAAGGCGCTGCGCCTGCCGCGCGGCCTCGACGTGAAAGCCAAGTCCTACGAAGTGACTCCCACCGCGAGCGGCTTCATCATCGTCGACCCCAAGGCGGAAGCGCGGCGACTGAAGGCGTTGCAGGCCCTGCGCGGCTCCGCCCCTGACTTTCCCGACCACACGACGTGATTTTCCTGCCGGATACGAATGTGTTCTCCCGCTACCTGCGGGATCGCCCGGAGGATGCCGGGTTGTGCGGCCGCCTTGAGCGCTCGTTCGCCGCCTGCCGCCTTTCGGCGATCGTCGTCATGGAGTTGGAATACGGCGCGGCGAAGCATCCGGAAATCGCGGTCTTTCGCGAACGCATCGTCCGGCTGAAGGCGGTGTTTCCCGACATCGCCGCCTTTGATGCGGCGGCGGCGTATCAGACCGGGATTGCGCGCGCCTACCTCGCCCGACTGAAACCCAACGCCCAACCCATCGGCGCCTACGATGCGCTCCTGGCCGGCCAGGCGTTGGCCTTAGGCGCGACGTTCGTGACGCACAATACGGCCGAGTTTTCCCGCGTCCCGGGCCTCACCGTCGAGGACTGGCAACGCCCGCTCTGAAGCGCGCGCGGCCCGCGATCGCGTCAGATCGTGACGGCCAGCTCGTTCGTCTGCTCCACCGCAGCGGCCACGCCGGTCACGGTTTTCCACCGGTTCGCATCGGGGTCGCCGGCTTTCACCGTGTAGTTGCCGAGGGCGAAGACGAACGGACGCGCCGTGCTGCCGCGGAGACGATACGCGTAGACGAGTTCGCCGGTCTTCTCCTCGAAGACCTGCACCACCGGATCTTTCACGCCGGAAATTTTCAGCGTCGGCAAATACGCCGCCGGCTTGCGCCCATAGTTGTCAAATTGGCGCACGGTCACCGGCCACGTCTCCATCTGCGTGCCGGGTTTCGTGACATCCGCGGAATACGCCCAACATTCAAACGTGATCGTCCGCGCGGATTTCTTGAACCGCACGACCCCGAGGCCGCTCGTCTTGGCGTTGACCGATTCCAGCACCGGGCGCGGCGGGTCGGAGGGCCCGTTCTTGTACGCGAGCACGGTGAGCAGATTGCCGAAGTGATCGAGAAAATCGCCGGTGAACCCGGGGTTGCCCGTCGTCTTGTTACGGCCCGTTTTCGTCGGCTCCCACCAGCGCGGATAACCCACGTTCACCGCCGGACCGGCGAACGCCACCGGGCCGTCCCGGTGCGCATCGAGACCGTAGTGCACGACCGCCGGCAAATGCTGGTCGCCCGCGATATGCACGGCGAAGGCCTTGCGCAGTTCGCGCAGCGCGTTGCGGCGCGCGGTCTGCGGCCACCCGCTCGCATCGTAATCCGCCATGAGAACCTGCTGGCTGCCGCCGTGCGTCGTCGCCATCGCCGTGAACACCGTCTGCGAAATCGCGGCCTTCATGTCGGCGCCGCGCCAGTCGAGCACCCAGTCGCGGAGAAACTGTTCCTGTTTCCCGCCGAGGAGTTCGAGGCCGGGCAGATCCGCGGTCTTCGGATCGAAGGCCGGATTGACGACGTGGTCGCCGCGGTCGCCGGTGGGCGGCACCTTACCCTCGGGCGCGGACTTGAACTGGCGGTCGGCGAGCACCGCAAAACTCACGCGCCCGTAGGTGAGCGGGCCATAGTAATTGATCGTGTCGCGCTTCGACGGCTTCGGATCGTAGGGATCGGGATGGTGCGCGGTCTGCGTACGGTGGACCACGTTGACCCACGCGGCGGGCAACTCGTAGCCGCCCGCTTCCTGCGTGGTCTTCTGCCCCTCGCCGCCCTCGCCCCAGAGGTTGCCCTGATAAACGTCGTGGTCATCGGGGAGCGAAACACTCGGCCGGTCGCGCATCAGCTCACGCCAGGTCCAGCCGTGAAAATACCATTTGCGCAGGTAGTCGAGCACCGCAGGCGCGTGCGGCGAGCGCTGCGTGCCAAAGCCTCCCGTGCTCTCGTAAAACTGGTCGCCGGTAAACGCGAGGAGGTCGGGTTTGAGCTTCGCCATGCTCTGCACGAGCGGGACGTTCGGGAAGATCGTGTGAATGTTGCACGACACGTCCGCGACCGACAGCTCGTCGCGCTCAACGGGATCGTGCCGCACGGTACCCGTCCAATCGTGCTCGGTGCTGCCGCCCCGCATATCGCGCAGGGTATAGGCGAGACGGTAGGCCACGTCGCGCGTGGCGTCCCACGCTTCGACGCGAAAGGCCGCGACGCGGGCGTCGGGATGGATTTTTTCCTCCCGGGCCGTTTTCCAGGCGCCGCCGGCGCCGTCCCGAAACTGCAGCCGCACTGTATCGGAATCTCCGGCACCGAGCGGCGGCATCTGCGCGGAGAGCTTCAGCACGCCGGCGTGCAGCGTGTATTGCGACCACAGGATCGGCCCGAAGGTCTGCCCGTCGTTACCCGAAAGCTTCGAGCCGCTCATCCGCCAGTCGCTGAACCAAAACTGGCCGAAGCCCGGACCGCCGGCGGAGGCGTCGGCCGATTTCGCGGCTTTGCCTTTCCCCTTGGCCTTGCCGTTGGCGTTCGCCGCGCCGTCGCCGCCGGAAAAATTGCAGACCAGTGAAAGGTTCCCCACGAGCGCATCGCCCGAGAGGCCGCCCTGGGTGACGGACGCGAGCGGCTGGCCGCTGGCCGCATCCGCCGCGGTCAGCGTCGCCGCATAGGCCCCGCCGGCCGGCGCGACGGTCAGCCGGAGGTCGATCGCTTCGCGGGCAAGATCGCACGCCACCGAGTTCGGTGCGCCGACGCGGCCGAGGAAAAGTTTGCCGTCGGCCGAGAAGCCCGCCCCAAAGCCCGCGCCGGGTTGCCCCGGCCAGAGATTGTTCCGGTAGTCGTGGAGGTCCGGGTAATCTTTGAGCGAACCGAGAATGCCGATCCGGAATCCTGCGGAGCCTTGGCCCGCGAGACGGCCGCCGCCGGCGCGGCCGATGCGCACCCGGAGGTCGAGCGTGCCGGCCCGATTCGCCAACTGGCGCGTGAGCCCATGGACGTTGCGGTCGGCCGCGGCCTTCGTGCACTCGATGCGCCCGCCAGCGATGCGCCAATCCTGCAGCGGGTTCGCCCAATACTCGGCGCCGAGCCAGACGCGGTCGGGCGCGCGGTCCCACGCGCTGCGGAATTCCGCGCCGGGTTCGCCGGCGGCGTGGAGGCGGGGCGACAGGCGCGACGCAACCAACGTCGCGGCGGCCAGCGTGGCGGAGCGGGTGAGAAAGTGGCGGCGGTTCAAGAAATCAGGGGAGTTCATTGGGTGACTCAAGGGTAGCCGCGAGTGTGGGCACCGTTGCCGCCCGGGGGCAAAGGGCTTTTTCGGCGGGCGCGCACCGAAGCGACCCGGCGGCACCGGCTCCGCGTGGCCGCCCGCAGTCACGCACGCGCCGATTGCCAAGCGTCCGAAAATCGCCACAACAGCCGTCCCCCCCC
>CAJAYO010000050.1 GCA_903948415.1 uncultured Opitutia bacterium
CGCTGGATGGAATGCCGCTGTCCAGCACGGACCCGGGCACGGGGGGCGGGGCGGATGCGCGGGCGTTTACCTTCGAGCAGGGCTCTTTGAGCAGCGTGGAGATGATCGAAGTCTCCAAAACGGTCAGCGCCGACGTCGACGCCACCGCCCCAGCCGGCTCCCTCAATCTCCGGACCAAACGGGCCTTCGACCGCGCCGGCCGCCGTATGACGGTTCAAGCCAACTTGGTCGGCCACTCCGAAGAGTTCAATCTGCGCAAGACGCCCGGACCGGGCGACGAGACCCGCACGCGCAAGTTCCGCCCCGGTGGAATTCTCGAATACTCCGATATCTTTTTCAACAAGCGCTTGGGCGTGGTCCTGAATGTCAGCGAGTCCAACCTCTATCAGGAGGTGCTGGCCACGTCGCTGACCTTCAACCGCAGTCCCACCGCCGCCGATCCGCGTCCGGCGGTGATCACCGCGATCGCCACGACGCACTCGCCCCGGTTCAACGAACGATTTTCCACGACCCTCACTTCGGATTTCAAGGCCACGCCGCGCCTGGTGTTATCGCTCGGCCTGATCTACAACTGGTCCAACCTGTGGATGACCCAGGAGGCGGCGACCTTCAGCACGGGCGCGCGAAACACCATCTCGGGTGACGATCCGCTCGTGCGTTTCAGCACCACGAGCACCGGCAACGTGGGCGTCTCGCCCTCGCGCAATTCCAAGGCGGCCCAGACGTTCACGTATTTGCCGCGGTTCGAATACAAACTCGGCGACCTGCTGATCGAGGGTAAATACGCCGACTCGTTCTCCCGCGGCTGGTATGATCCGTTGAACCAGCGGGGCACCATCCGCAACATGGTCAGCCCGACGGCGAACGCCGTCGCATTCCTCGCGGAACGTTCCTCCGCCGACAGCGCCGACTGGCGCATCACGCAAACCGCCGGCCCGGACCTGGCGAATGGACTGAGCTTCACGAGCCCGGAGGCGAACATCAACGACGGACGCCGTTCGCGACAGGGCGTCTACACCGGCGAACTCACCGCCACGCTGAAGACCAACCGATTCCTGCCCATCGTTTGGAAAGCGGGCGTAAAGCGGAAGCTCGAGACCTTCGACTTCAAGAGCGAGCTGGGCGCCATCCGTTACAACTACGTCGGCCCAGGCGGCGGCGCCACGGGCGGCTGGGCGCCGTTCTCCTCGCCTCTCGTCTTCGATGTCGGAGCGCACAATGGGAGTGTCACCACGCTCTCCGGCCGACCGATATTCATGCCGAACATGACCGCCATCGGGCGGGCCTACCTCGAGCATCCCGAGTATTTCCGGCTCTTCCTGCCCGTGAACAACTACTTCTCCGCCTACGTGACCAACACACGGCACTCCGAGGAACAGATCGATGCCGCCTTCTTGATGGGCACGACGACCCTCGGCAAGGCGATGTTCCGGGCTGGACTGCGTCGGGAGAAAACCGGCACCGATGCCATGGAGTTCGACCCGCTCACCAACGCTCAGGTCCGCGCGGCCGGCTATCCCGCCACCTCGCGCGCGACCACCATCCCGGGTATCGCCTACCAGTTCTTCACCAACCCCCGCGTCCATCGCACCGGCGATTACGACAACCTGTTTCCCAGCGCGTCGTTCAAATACAACCTCTCCTCCAGTCTGAGTTTCCACGCCGGCTACAGCAGCACGATCCGGCGGCCCCAAGTCTCCCAAATCGCCGGGGTCTGGCAGATCAACGACCAGACCCTGCGGGCTACGGTGCCCAACGTGAGCCTCAAGCCGGAAACCTCCGACAATC
Organism: uncultured Opitutia bacterium; assembly: GCA_903948415.1. GTDB lineage: Bacteria > Verrucomicrobiota > Verrucomicrobiia > Opitutales > Opitutaceae > GAS368. The sequence goes on from CAJAYO010000050.1 coordinate 1,789, forward strand.
TCTCCGCCCGCCTAGCAGTTTGTCGGGCTTAGCGATTTCGGAATCCGGGGTCGGGTAGAAAAATGGCGCCGAGAAAAGGAGATCGGAGAAGATTTCTGTAGCGTTGGGGCGAAAGGCGGGCGTTGAGCGGTGGCGTCGGGCGGTTTCAGGCCGCGCGGAGGGCAGCGCCGAGGCGGTGGAGGCGCTGGCAGTTGTAGGC
>CAJAYO010000051.1 GCA_903948415.1 uncultured Opitutia bacterium
CGATCTACTGAGTGGCTGCGTCCCCCGTCGTTTCTAACTGTTCCCTCGCAACTGTTATGTCTGAATCTTTTCGCCAACCTCACGAACTGACGAACTCGTGTGAACCATATGTCTAGAAAATGACTTTGGCGGCTTGGGTGGCGCTGTGCTCTTGCCGGAGGTGTCCGTAGGTCTTCATCGCCAGCGCGCCGCCGTCGGAGTGCCCGAGCCATCGCGAAACGGTCGGAATATCGACGCCGGACTCGATGCAGCGGGTCGCGAACAAGTGCCGCAGATCGTGGTGAACGAGCTTTTTGATCTTGAGAGCCGAACACGCCGTCCGGAGCGCTCCCTTGCACTCCCGAATCGCCAGTAGGTGCGTGTCGGGCGATTGCTCGCCGCGACGGCCGCGAATCTCTGCCAGCAGTGCAGCGAGGGGCTGAATAATCGGGATGCTCCGGTAGCTCGACTCCGTTTTCGTGCCGGGAACCGTGATTTGCCCTTTGGCGTTGTCGACGTGGTGCCACTGCAAGGCGGTCGCCTCGGCAAGTCGGGTTCCCGAATAGGCGAGCAACCGAACCATGTCCGCACAGTCTTGGGATGCGCGCGACCCGGCAGCTGCGATCGTTTCCACGAGCGCCTGAAACTGAGCGTTGGTTGGCAACTCCAGTCGTTTGGCGCGCACGGGCACCTTTGAAACTGTTTTCGCCGGATTCTCGTAAACAATGCCCTGTTTGCGGGCGATTTCGAAGACGGCGGTGAGCACCTCGACACATTTGTTGAGTGCACCCGGGGACATGCCCTTGCGGACTGTTTTGGCCCTCGGGGCGACGAATCCGGTCCCCTCGCGCAATGCCCGGACCGCCCATTGCTGGCAATCCGTGGCCGTGACCCGGCGCGCATCGCGGTTCGGAAGATCAGGCCAAGTCTTCAGGATCGCCTTCATGGCAATTTCTCGCCGGGACTTGGTCGCTGGCGCGAGCGACGAATCGTTTTCGGTGCGTTGTCGGCAGACCGCGATGAATCGGGCCATGTTCGTCTCCGCGCCCGCGGTGGTAGCGTCCGCCGCGATTTCGCTGGCGCCCATGGCGCGGACATGGGCCTCGAAATCGGCGAGCCTGAGTTTCGCCACGGAAAAGAGGGTTGTCTTGAGCGACTTCCATTTCTGCTTGCCGTTGACTTTCACCCGGGCGTAGTAAGTTCCGCTCTGACCGTTGCGAAGCAGGTTCGTGACGTTTGTTCTTTCCCACCCTTTCTCAGCGCTTTCGTCTTTCATAGCGAAAGTGTAGAAGGAGGGGGTAGAAAAGCTCAAACAGTAATGTTTCAAGCTCTCGTAAGTGTCATTAGCTCTTAGGTTTAGGCGCGGTAGCCAAGTGGTAAGGCCGAGCTCTGCAAAAGCTCTATGCGCCGGTTCAATTCCGGCCCGCGCCTCCAAGAATTTTTTGCCTGAACCGGAGCGGCTCCTTGCTCGTCGGTTTTTTCTGTCGGAAAAAGCATGCCGGAATCCGGTCGGAACGGGCGCCCGGTGGGTTCGGGCGAGCGAACGTCCCCCGTCCTGGGGCGGCCCGGTCAGTCGGTCAGGGCGCGGAGAACGACCAAGGCGGCGATAACGAGCACCACGACGACGCCGACTGCGAGAGCCAGATGGTTCTTTTGGTGGTCTTCGGCCTCGGCCCTGAGCTCTTTGCGGTGGTGGCGGGACATGGGGCCATGGTGGCCCGAAGGGGCGAACCTGTCTGCGCATGGGTTGTCCGACTTCGCGCAGAATCTTTCAACGGATCGGCGGGGCACGGGACTGATGGAGCCGGCCCGAACGACCGAGGGGCGGCTGCGCTTTGTCTCGCAGCGAATCGGCCACGCCCGTCGTGTCGTTGTTTTCCGGACGCGCACGGTCAGCCGTGGCCGCGTGAGCGAGTCCGTGGCTTCCTTGCGCGCATCGCGGCCGGGTATTATCCGCCCGATTAGCCTTCGGACTATCCCCGGCAATCGCGCCCGCCCGGGCATCTTGGGCCCACCCGGCGGCGTCCTGCCTCCGAACCTCAACTCCATCAAAAGGATCTCCCATGCGTGCGAAACTATCGGCGGTTGCTAGGCTTCTCCTCGTCTTCGCGCTGGCCGGCTGCGTCACGAGTTCGACGAAACTGAACAGCGTGCACCTCGGGATGGCCAAAAGTGACTTGGTCCGACAGCTGGGCCAGCCCGACAGTGCCAGCGCCCAAGCGAACACCGAATACCTGACCTACTACCTGAGCAACGACAACACGGTCCGCAACGAACCGTACATGGTCCGGCTCGTGGACGGGAGGGTCGAATCGTTCGGCCGTTTTATCCGGCTGCTCGACACCCAGATCACCTCCGGACCGGGGCTCGCGCCGCTCGGTCTCGGCGCGATCATGCCTTATGCGATGAACATGGATGTGGTGACCCAGCTGCAGCACCTGAAGGCGCTGCAGGACCAAGGCGTCCTGACCGCTGAGGAGGTCGCGCGGGCCAAAGAACGGTTGTTGAAACGCGAATGAGCCGACTCGGCTCGGCGGGCGGGCGGGGCGGGCGCGGGAGGCGGCGACACGGGGGCAGATTTCCCGGTTGCCTGCGGTGCGTGCCGTGGCTGTGGTCGCCGGGTGTCGGACGAAAAATCTACCTCTGCCGTCAATCACACTGGGCCTGCGTCCGCGAAGGGGGCGTCGCGGCCCGTCCGGGACCTGCGCTTCAGCCGCAGATTGCTCACCGGTTGTCTCGTCGTGGTCGTCGTGGCGAGCGTGCTGGCTTCCTGGGTGCAGAACTCGTGGGGCCGCGTGCGGGTGACGGGGATCACCCTGCCGACGCAGAACGGCCAATGGGTTTCGGCCGACCTGTTTCGCCCGGTGTCGGCGACGGCGGACAACCCCGCGCCGCTCGTCGTGGTGGTGCCCGGTTTCCAGCGGGCGAAGGAGACGCAGGCGAATATATCGCTTGAGCTCGCGCGGCGGGGCATCGTCGTCATCGCCATCGATCCTTACTCGCAAGGCTCGTCGAGTTCGTCGACGAACCAGCGGTCGGCGACCAACGAGGGTTACGGGATGTTCGCGGTGGTGAACTACGCCGCGAACACCGACAATCTGAACTATATCGACAAGGCGCGGATCGGCGTGACCGGGCACTCGGCGGGGGGCAACGCGGCCATTCAGGGCGCGGCGTATTTTGGCGCCGAAGCGCGCAAGGCCGGCGGGCCGAGCAAGATTCAGTCGGTCTTTGTCTCGGGCTATGTCCTCACGCTGACGGAGAAGACGCTGCGCCCCGTCCGCTCCAACGTCGGGATCAGTTATGCGCTCTTCGACGAGGGGGCCTACCGGAACGAGAACAAGAATGGCGACATGCGGCGTGCGCCGGAGGCGCTGCGGCTCGTGCGTTCGGGGCTGGGCGCGACCGAACCCATCGAGGAGGTGGAGATCGGACGTTACTACGGCGACGTCGCGGCGCGCACGCTGCGCGTCGTGCACAATGAGCGCGTGCTGCACCCGTTCCAGCCCTATAGCCTCGAGGCGACCGCCGGGCAGATCGCCTATTTTCAGAAAGTCTTCGGTCTGGAAAAAGGCCTTCCCGCCACGGACCAGGTGTGGTTTTGGAAGGAACTGCTGTCGCTTCTCGCGCTCGTCGCCGCCTTCGTCGCCCTCGTGCCGTTCGCGCAGCTGATTTTGGCCAACGTGCCTTATTTTCAGGGGCTCGTGCACGCCCTTCCGACCGCCGCGCCGCGACCGCGGGGCCGGGGGAAAATTCTTTTCTGGACCCTGTTTGCCACCGGCGCGCTCATCGCCTGCTTCACGTACATTCCGATGACCGAGCTGTCGCAGCGGTGGTTTGTGGAGGCGTCGGGCCGCGAGCCGACGTGGTTCTTTCCTCAGCGGATGAACAACGGGGTGATGCTGTGGGCCTGCCTGAACGGGCTCGTGGGGTTCGCGTTGTTTTACGCGGGCTACCGACTGCACGGCAAACGGAGCGGGATCACGCCCGCGTATTGGGGCACCGCGACGACTCCGCGCGAACTCGGCCGGACCTTCCTGCTCGCGGTGATTCTGTTCCTCGCGTTCTTCCTGCTGCTTTTCGCCGTCTACAGCCTGTGGCACGTCGACTACCGGTTTCTCTTTCTCGGCGTGCGGTTATTCCAGCCGGTGCTCCTGGTGCTGGTGCCGCTGTATGCGCCGGTGTTTTTCATCTTTTTCCTGTCCAATTCGCTCCGGGTAAACGGCGCGATGCGGTTCGCGGGGCAGTCGGAGCGGTCGAGCCTGTTGCTCGCCGGGCTCGGGAACTCGCTCGGACTCCTGCTCATCGTCATCGTGCAATACGCGACGTTCGCCCTCACCGGCACGGTGTATTGGACCGACGGCTGGCTCTACATCAATCTGCTCTTCGCGGTGGTCCCGATGATGTTTGTGCTGCCTTACTTTAACCGGTTCTTCTTTCGGATGACCGGCCGGATTTATCTCGGGCCGATGGTCACGTGTCTGATTTTCATCATGATTTTGCTCTCGAACACCGTGTGTTATCTGCCGCTGTAAGCGGGACGTGATTCGGGCGTGCAGACCGGCTTGCGCGAGGGCCCGATGTCGGAGATTGCGCGGGACATTTTTTTTCTCACTTTCAGCCCACCCCATGAAGTTTTTTTTCCTTCTGCTGCTTGCCCTCGGTCTGGCCCAGAGCCGGTTGGGCGCGGAAAAAGCCGCGCCCGCGCTCACCGACGACGAGCGGACGAAGCTGCATTTTTTCGAAAACGAAATCCGCCCGCTGTTGGCGAAGCGTTGCTTCGAATGCCACGGCGAAAAGAAACAAAAGGCCGGTCTGCGCCTCGATCAGATCAGCGCGATCCTCGCCGGCGGCGACGGCGGACCGGCGCTCGTGCCGGGCAAGCCCGGTGACTCGATGCTGATCAAAGCGATCAGCTACCGGGACGAAGACCTGCAGATGCCGCCGAAGGAAGAACTCCCGGCGGAGGAAAAAGCGCTGCTGGAGCAGTGGGTGGCGCTCGGGGCCCCGTGGCCGGCCGGCGCAGTGCCGGTCGCCCACCGGGACGAACAGGGCTTCAGTGCGGAGCAGCGGGCGTATTGGACGTTTCAGCCGCTGACCAGCCCCACGCCGCCCGCCGTGGCGGGCCACCGCTGGGTGCGCGGCGAGATCGACCGTTTCATCGCCGCAAAACACGCGGAACTGAACCTCACGCCCGCGCCGGAGGCCGGCCCGGAGGAACTGCTCCGCCGGCTCACGTTCGACCTGCACGGTTTGCCGCCGACGCGCGCGCAGCTGGCGGCCTTTGTGGGCGACCGCCGCCCCGATGCCTACGAACGGCTCGTCGACGATTTGCTGGCGAGTCCGCGCTACGGCGAGCGCTGGGCGCAGCACTGGCTCGACCTGGTGCGCTACGCCGACAGTGACGGCTATCGGGGCGATTTCATCCGGCCGGCGGCGTGGCGTTACCGTGACTGGGTCATCCAGAGCTTCAATGCCGACAAACCCTACGATCGCTTCGTGCGCGAGCAGCTGGCCGGCGACGAGCTCGATCCGGAAAATCCCGAGGTGCTGATGGGGACCGCCTACCTGCGCAATGGCATTTACGAGTGGAACCAGCGGGACGTGCGGGGGCAGGCCACGCTGATCACCGACGATATCACCGCCAACGCCGGGGAAGTTTTTTTGGGCCTCAGCTTCCAATGTGCGCGCTGCCACGATCACAAATTCGACCCGATTTTGCAGAAGGACTACTTTGCCCTCCGCGCCTTCTTTGAAGGCGTGCTGTGGCCGAGTCAGCTCAAGCTCGCGACGCCCGAAGAACGGGCGCAGCACGCGGAAAAGCAGGCGGTGTGGGAAGCCGCCACCGCCGACGTGCGCGCGCAGATCGAAGGACTCATCGGCCCCGAGCGCGACCGCCTGGTGCGCAAGGCCCATGAGCGGTTTACCGACGATCTTCAGGCCATGATGGAAAAACCGGTCAAGGAGCGCGACCCGCTCGAGCACGTGCTCGCGACCATCGCGGAGCGCCAACTCGAGTACGAAGTCGACCGTTACGAGCCGCAGAAAGCGCTCAAGACGCCCGAAGCCAAGGCGCGCTTCGCGACGCTGCAGGCGGCATTGAAGAAATTCGACCCCCTCAAGCCTGCGCCGCTGCCCGAAGCCTTCGTCGCGACCGACGCCGGCCGCCGCGCTCCCCCGACGATCATGAAAGGACGGCGCGGCGGCGAGCGCGAGGTGGCGCCGGGTTTTCTCACGCTCGTGGCGCCGGAGGCTCCGCAGATCACGCCCCTGGAAAACTCCTCCGGCCGGCGCACCGCTCTCGCCGCCTGGATTACGCGGCCCGACAATGCGCTCGCGACCCGCACGATCGTGAATCGCGTCTGGCAGTATCATTTTGGCCGCGGGATCGCGGCGACGCCCAACGATCTCGGCAAGCTCGGCGAAAAGCCCACGCACCCCGAGCTCTTGGATTGGCTGGCGCGGCGCTTCGTCGCCCAAGGCTGGAGTTTTAAGCGCCTGCATCGCGAGATGCTGCTGTCCGCGACTTACCGGCAAACGGCCCACGTGCCCGTCTCCGAAGCTGCGGCTCTCGTTGATCCGACGAATCGTTACCTGTGGCGGTTCAGCCCGCGGCGCCTCGATGCCGAACAGGTGCGCGACGCCATGCTCGCGGCGTCCGGCGAACTCGATCTCACCCCCGGCGGCGCGCCGCAGGATGCGAACCTCACGCCGCGGCGCACGATCTACACGCTCAAGCGCCGCAACAATCCGAACGAGCTGTTGCGCTCGCTCGATGCGCCGGCGGGCTTTTCCAGCATCGCCGACCGGCAGACGACCTCGACGCCGCTGCAGGCGTTGCTGTTTTCCAACGGCGACTGGCCGCTCCAGCGCGCACGGCGGCTCGGGGCGGACGCGGAGGGCGCGGACGCGGTCTGGCAGGCGGTGCTGGGTCGTGCGCCCTCCGCGGACGAGACGCGGCGCGCCGCGGATTTTCTCGCGCAGCGGCTGGATGCGGCGCGGCCGGGCGCGGACCGGGGCGAGGCCCAACTCACGGCGGACAACGTGGCGGAGGCGGGGCGCTTTCGGGAGAATTCGCCGCGTGAGCGCCTGCTGATTCGCAACGCGCCGCGCGAAGGCGACGATTTTACGATTGAGGCCGTGGTGCGGCTGGAGAGCCTCGATGCCGGCGGTGCGGTGCGCGTGATCGCGTCGCGGTGGAACGGCGAGCGGCTCTCGCTCGACTCGCACGGTTGGTCGCTGGGGGTGACCGGCAAAAAATCCGCCCTCAAGCCGGGCAGCCTGATCGTTCAGCTCGTCGGCGAAGACGACAACATGAACACGGCCTATGAACCGGTCGGTTCCGGCCTGACTGTGGCGCTGGGTTCGACGCATCACGTCGCGGCGCGCATCTCCTGCACTGAGGGCACGGTCTCGTTTTTTGTGCGGGATCTTGGCCAGCCGGAGTCCGCCCCGCGCACGGCGACCGTGAAGCACGGCATCGTCGGCAAGCTGGGGGCCGGTCTCGCGACGCCGGTGCTCGGCGGGCTCTTCCGCCGCGGTCCGCACCAGTTTGACGGGCGCGTGGATGCCGTGCGGATTTCCCCGGGATTGCTGGCGGAAGGCGAGTTGGCTGCCGAACCGGCCCGTTGGCCGGCCTTGGGGGCGATGATCTGGGACGCCCGCCGCCCGCTCCCGGCCGGCTACGAATGGCAGGCCGGGGTGAGCAGCGCCGAGAGCCCTGATCCGCGGGTGCGGGCGATGACCGACCTCGCGCACGTGCTGCTGAACTCCAACGAATTTCTCCACCTGCACTGAGCCTGCGCCCACCACCCCGCGATCCGTTCGACCGTTTTCCTGATTTTCTCCGATGGCCTGCCATAATTATTCCCCCGTTGCGTCGCGTCGTGATTTTCTCCGCACGGCGGGCTGCGGCTTTGGCGCCGTCGCGTTCGCGGCGCTGACGCGTTCGCCCCTGCTCGCGGCGACCGGGGGGCTTAAGCCGGCCAGCGCCGCGCTGACGAATCGGGCCGGGCGGGCGAAGAATGTCATCTTTCTGTTTATGGAGGGCGGGCCCAGCCACCTCGATACCTTCGATCCGAAACCGCTCCTCAACGAACTCAGCGGTCAGCAACTCCCCGCGAGTTTCAAGCCGCCGATTCTCGCCATGGGCGAGTCCAAATCTCCCATCATGGGCAGCCCGCGGAAGTGGGCGCGGCACGGGCAGAGCGGGCTCTGGGTGTCCGACTGGTTTCCGCACGTCGCCACGCACGCCGACGATCTTGCGGTGATCAAATCGTGCGTGTCGGACGGCATTAACCATGCGGGTGGCGTGTGCCAGATGAACACGGGCTCCGTCTTTGGCGGGCGCCCCTCGCTCGGCGCGTGGGTGGACTACGGGCTCGGCACCGCGAACCAGAATCTGCCCGGCTTTGTGGTGATCAAGGACAGCGAAAAGGAAGTGGTGAACGGCGTCCGCAACTGGGGCACGGGCTTCATGCCCGCGGTGCACCAAGGCGTGGAGTTCAGCGCGGCCGGTTCGCCGATTCGGAATCTGCAAAATCCCAAAGGGCTCGATGACGCCCGGCAACGGGCCAAGCTCGATTTCCTCTCGGAGATCAACCGCGCCCACGCCGCCACGCGCGCCGACAACACCGAATTGGAGGCGCGCATCCGCAGTTACGAACTCGCCTACCGGATGCAGGCGGATGCGCCCGGGGCGGTGGACTTGGCGAAGGAAACGGCCGCGACCAAGACGCTCTACGGACTCGATGAAAAAGAGACGGCGGTCTTTGGCCGCAACTGCCTGCTGGCGCGCCGCCTCGTCGAGCGCGGAGTGCGGTTTGTGCAGCTCTACAGCGGCGCGGGCAGCGGGTGGGACAGCCATACGCAGCTCGAGAAAAATCATTCCGCGCTCTGTCGTTCGGTGGACAAACCGATCGCCGGCCTGCTCGCCGATTTGAAGGCGCGGGGTCTGCTTGACGAGACGCTGGTGATTTGGGGCGGCGAGTTCGGCCGCACGCCGATGGCGGAGCAGACCGGCGGGCGCGACCACAACCCCGGCGGCTTCACGATGTGGATGGCCGGCGGCGGCGTGCGGGGCGGTCAGAGCATCGGCGCGACCGACGACCTCGGGCTCTACGCGGTGAAAGACAAGCTGCACGTGCACGACCTGCACGCGACGATCATGCACCTGCTCGGGGTGGACCACACCCAGTTGATTTATCACCACCAAGGCCGGCCGGAGCGCATCGATCAAAACGAAGGGCGCGCGTATACGAAGCTGGCGAAGGGCGTGGGGTAGAGGCGGAGCGGCGGTGTTCAACCGCCGGCGGGCGTTGCGAAACCGGGCGCTAGCTCGGATCGTTCACACCCAACTTAACCAAACCGATTTCGCACAGGACCCGGCGCCCCGGCCACAGCGCTCACCGAGCGGACAAGGGGTTTGGCTCCGTGGCCTCGGTTCGAAACTCGGTGCGCTCGGTGAAAACGAATTTATTCAGGAACGTGTGATTGAGGCGGGCTAGCAGTTTGTCGGGCTTAGAGATTTCGGAATCCGGGGTCGGGTAGAAAAATGGCGCCGAGA
>CAJAYO010000052.1 GCA_903948415.1 uncultured Opitutia bacterium
CACCCTCACGGCCCAAGGTCCCGGCGGTCCCGTGCCGCGCACCGCCACCTTCACGGTCAGCGCGCCGGCCACGGTGGCGGGGTCGATCTCCGTCAGTCCGACGACCACCACGGCGCCCGGCGCGACGACGCTGATGTGGAGCACGGCGAATGCGACGTCGGTCCTGGTCAGCGGTCCCGGGGTCGCGAGCGCGGCAATGAACGGCACGCAAAACGTGACCGGCCTCGCCGCCGGCACCCACACGTTTACGCTGACCGCCCACGGCCATGGCGGGCCGCTCACGCGCACGGCCGCCGTGACGGTCAACGCGGGCGCGGGCGTCACGGCCGCGATCACCGCGGCGCCCGCCAATCTGACGGCGGGTGGCACCGTCACGCTGACCTGGATCACGGCGAATGCGTCGGCGGTGCGCGTCACCGGCTTCGGTCTCATGGGCAGTCCCTATCAAACCGCGCCCGCCCTGACGCTGGCCGTCGGCGGCCTGCCCGCGGGCCCGTCCACGTGGACGCTGGTCGCCGAAGGTCAGGGCGGGCCGATCATCCGCACCGCCACGGTCAACGCCGCCAGCGGCGACGGACTCTCGGGTTCACTCACGGTCAGCCCCACGGTCATCACGTCCAACCAGAGTGCCACGCTCGCGTGGACGTCGAGCGGCGCCAATTTCCGCTGGGTGCACGGGCAGCTGCCCGGCCCCAACGGGGTCTCCGTCTATCCGGCTCCGCCGAGCGGCTCCACCACCGTCGCGGGCCTCGCTCCGGGCGACTACAGTTTCGTTTTCGACTACGGCACCGGCGCGCTCACTCCCACGCGGTCCGCCTACGCCTATCTCACGGTCCTCGGTATCGACCGCACGGTGACGACCGCCGTGGCGCCGGTCGGCGCGGGGGCGGTCACCGGCGGCGGCACGTATCGCCAAGGTTCCTCCGTCACCCTCGCCGCCACCGCCGCCTCATCCCAGCGGTTTACCGGCTGGTCGGGGGATGTCACGGGTGCGGCCAACCCGCTGACGTTCACGGTCGGCGCGCAAAACTACGCCGTCGTCGCGAATTTCACGCCCCGCACGTTCGCGGTCACCGCGTCGGTCACGCCGGCCGGGGCCGGCCTGGTCACGGGGGCGGGGACCTACCCCGCCGGGGCCACGGCGACGCTCATCGCCACCCCCGACGCGACGCACCGTTGGGTCGGTTGGACGGGGGATGTTTCCAGCCCGGCCAATCCGCTGGCCTGGGTCGTCACGGAGGACGTGAGCCTCGTCGCGAACTTCGTCGCCACGAGTTTTGCGCTCACGACCAACGCCAGCGCCGGCGGCACGGTCACGCCCGGCGGCACGTATCCGGCCGGCACGCTCGTCACGATCACCGCGACTCCGGAGGCGACGCATCGGTTCACCGACTGGACCGGCGACGTCAGCGGCACCGCCACGACCCTCGCGGTCCTGCTCGACCGCGACAAATTCGCGCAGGGGAATTTTACCGGCAAGACGCCGCAGTCGATTGTCTTCGACCCACCGGGCGACCACGGACTGACGTCGCCGCCGATCGCGCTGAACGCGCGCGCGTCCTCCGGACTGCCCGTTCGTTTCGCGCTGCTCGGCGGCCCAGCGGTGCTCACCGACCACTCCCTCCAGGTCACCGGGGTCGGCGCCGTCACCGTGCAGGCAAACCAGCCGGGCGACGCGTTTTACCTCCCGGCCCCGCCGGTCAACCGGTCCTTCAACGTGATGGCCGCCGCCACGCTCACGTATCGCGGGGAGTCGCGCACGCTGCTGCGCAACGCCGCCACCCGCGAGGCCCCGCCCTACGTCCTCGAAAAACCCTGACCCTTTTACCATGAAAACGCTCCTTGGCCTCGCCTTCGTGTCCGCCCTCGCCCTCGGCGCCGAGCCGTCGCCGCTCGACCAAACGGTCGGTCCGTTGCGCTTCGAAAAAGCCCCGTTGCCCGCGGCGCTCCGCGCCCTCGGCCGCGCCGCAGGGACGACGATTCACGCCGAACCCGAGCTCGCGCCCGAACTTACGGTCGATTTTTCCGGCGGCACTTTGCGCGCAGCGCTCACGCTCCTCACCGAAACCGGCGGGCTTTTTTTCGAGGAAACTCCGGCCGGCATCACGGTGCGCCAGCGGAAGACCGTGCTCTACGCGATCGACTACCCGCAGCTGACGCGGAGCGGTTCGGGCAGCGCCTCGATCACGCTCGGCGGGGCGACCGGCGGCAGCGGCGGTTTCGCCGGCGCGCCGAACCCGTCCCGTTCGCCCAACCTCCCCGGCGGCACGACAGCCTCCGACGCCACCCAGGTGTCCATCGCGCAGGAAAACCAAAACACCTTCTGGCCCAATTTGGAGGCCGAGTTGCGCACCATGCTGAAGGACGGGGACAGTCTGGTCCTCAACCGCTTCAGCGGCGTCGCCCAAATCACCGCGCCCGTGCCCCGGCACGCCGCGATCGACGCGTTCATCGCCCTCGTCAACCGGCGGATCACCCGCCAGGTCGAAATCGAGGCCCGCCTCGTCGAGGTCACGCTGCGCGAGGAACAGAAGCTCGGCGTCGATTGGGATCTCGCCGCGGCGACCCTCGACGGCGTGCGGGTGGTCGCCCGCGCGCCCCTCGACGTCGCGGGGGTCGGCGGCAGCGTCCTCGGCGCGGGCTCCTTTGCCGCCACGCTCGGCTTCGGAAAAACCTCCGCCCTCATCCAGGCCCTCCGGCAACAGGGCGAGGTGAAGACGGTCGCGCAACCGCGGCTGCGCGCCCTCAACAACCAGACCGCCTTTATCAAGGTCGGCGAAGACCGGCCGTTCTTTCGCCTGCAACAAACCACCACGCTACAGCAGCCGGGCGCCGCCACCGCTTTCAACCAGACCCAGGAGACCTTCTCCGTTTCCACGATCACCATCGGGACGATTTTGGCGGTCACGCCGCAGATCGACGGCGACCACACGATCACCCTCGACGTGCTGCCCGCCATCACCCGGTTGCAGGCGATCGTCACCAGTCCGGATGGCCGCCAGACGGCCCCGGTCACCGAAGTCAAACAGGCCTCCACCATCGTGCGGCTCCGCGACGGCGAGACCGCCATCATCGGCGGGCTCATTTCCGAGGAGACGGGTGAGACCGAACGCCGCGTCCCCCTGCTCGGCCGCTTGCCCGGGATCGGCGCGGCCTTCCGCAGCCGGGCCCACCTCCACGCGCGCACGGAACTCGTGATCTTCCTCACCCCCCGGCTCGTCCGCTGACCATGCTCCCGGTCTTCCAAAATGTCTTTCGCCGGCCGGCTCCGCTCCCGGCCCGGGTCGACGTCGGGGTCGACCCGACCCGCACGCTGGACACGCTCTTGCGCGCGGCCGCCGCGGAGGGCGCCAGCGATGTCCATTGCGAACCGAAGGAGGACGCGCTCCTCATCCGGTTCCGGCTCGACGGCGAAATGCGCGACCATACCCGGCTGCCGCTGGCCCAGCGCGACGCGTTCCTCGCCCGGGGGAAAATTTTCGGCGGGATGGACATCACCGAAAAACGGCTGCCGCAGGACGGTCGCGCCGTGCTCCGCGAGGGCGCGAAACGGTATCATCTGCGCCTGAGTACGCTGCCCACCGTGCATGGCGAGAGCCTCGTGATCCGGCTCCTCGACCAGTCGATGCCCGCGCAGGCCCTGGGCGCCCTGGGTTTCCTCCCGGAGCAGGCCGCCGCTCTGGAGGGCGCGCTCCACGGCCCGCCCGGCCTGATCTATCTCACCGGCCCCACCGGCTCGGGCAAGACGACGACGTTGCACTCGGCGCTCCACGCGCTCGACCACCATGGGCAGGTGATCCACACGCTGGAGGATCCGGTGGAATACGAGTTCACCGCCATCCGGCAGACCGAAATCCGCGAAAAGATCGGCCTGACGTTCGCCGCGGCGTTGCGGGCCCTGCTGCGGCAGAATCCCGATATTTTGCTCGTCGGTGAAACGCGCGATGCCGAGACGGCGCAGCTCGCGATCCGCGGGGCCCTCACGGGCCACCACGTGCTCTCGACCCTGCACACCAACGATGCGCTGGCCGCGATTCCGCGCCTGCGCGACCTCGGCGTGGAATCCTATCTCCTCGCGGCCGCCGTGCGGCTCCTCGCCGCGCAACGCCTCGTGCGGCGCCTGTGCCCGGCGTGCAAGCGGCCGCATCCGGAATCCGCGCGTCTGGCCGCGCAGTATCGGCTGCCGGAGACGCCGCTGTTCCGGGCCGTGGGCTGCCCGGCGTGCCGCGGCCGGGGCTATCGCGGGCGCCTGGCCATTTACGAAGTGATCCCGACGAAACAATTCCTGCCGCTCATCGCGGCCCAGGCCTCGCTGGCCGACCTCGCGGACCTGCGCGACCGGGAGGGCCACCCGACCTTGTGGCAGCGCGGACTCGCCGTCGCCGCAGCGGGAGAGACGACCGTCGAGGAGGTCGCCCGCGTCCTCTGACTTTTTGTTCAGGCCAACCCAACCGAAAATCCCATGAAGAAAAACCAGACTGCCTCCGTCCATCCGCAGGGTTACTCCCTGCTCGAACTCGTCCTCGTCCTCGCGATCGTCGCCGTCCTTGTCGGGCTCCTGCTGCCGAAGGGCTTCGACGCGTTGCGCACCGCCCGTATCCAACAAGTGGAGAAGACCGTCGAGACGCTCAAGACCGCGCTGACCGACTATCTTTCGATGGCCGGCGGCAACGGCAGCCTCCCGCGCACCGAGGGCCCGGGCATTCCCACCGCGGGCGCCGCGCTCACCGGCGCCACCGATATCGCCAAGGGGAATGCCGCCCGGCTCGACTCGGTGCTCCTCGCCACCGGCAAGATCGAGCGGCCGCTCTCGCTCCGCCTGGGCACCCAGGCGTTCACGTCGGCCGGCACCGGCAACGAACTCGCCTGGAACCAAGCCGCCCTCGGTTTCGTCATGACCCCCGACGCCGCCCCGCAGCGCAACTGGTCCGCCGTCACGCGGGTCGAAGCCCGCACGGCCAATCCCGCGCTCGCCCCCTCGGCGGCCCTCGGAGCGAACTTCCGGCTCGATGGCGCGACCAACCTCAATGCGAACTACGTCGTCGCCTATCTCGTGATCCCCGCATGTCCGGCCCGGGACGCCTATGAACTCGCGGTCTCGATGAACGGTGCGCAGCTCGCGCCCGTGGAAGGCGCCGCGTCCGACAGCGGTGTCGTCGCCTATGCTGCCCCCACCAACGGAGTCACCGATGTCTACGTTTACCTCACCGCGCTCTGAGGCCAGCACGATCCTGCTGTGGGGCGACCGCTGGTGGCTCCCGGACCGGACGGAACCGATCCCGTTCGCACACCGCGACCGGGCGGCGGGCGAATTGGTCGCGGCCCTGGCCGGCGACGGCCCCCGCCGGCTGCGCCTGATCTACCAACCGGCCGGTTTCACGAGTGTCGTGACGCCGTGTCCGCAGACGGACCGCCGAACCCTGGCGCTCGCGCTGCACGAGCAGTATCCCGCCTTGGTCACCGACGAAATCGCGTGGAGCCACGATCCCATTTTGGCGGTCGGCGACGGTTTCACCACGGTGCTGCACAGCGAGTCCACCCCTTGGCTGTCGGCTTTGACGACCCAACTCGCCGAGTCCGGTCTCGCGGTGGAATCCGCGTGGCCTTTGGCCACGTGGTTGCAGGCGCTGCCGAGTCAGTGGCACGACTCCGGCGCGTCCACCGTGCTCATCGCGGACGGAGACCGCGCGTGCGCCTACCATCATCCGGCGAGCGGCCCGCGTCAGGTGATTGTCTGGCCGCAGCCCGGCATCGCGTCCCCGCCGGTCTGGCTCGCCGATCTGCTCGGCCGCAATCCGGCGGAGCCCGTCGTCGTCGTGACCCGCGAGCCCCGGGCAGCGTGCGCGTGGTTCCCGCCGGAGGAGCGCGCGGGTCTGCACCACCTCACGCTGGCCGACGCCCTCGCGCAACCGGCGACGCTG
>CAJAYO010000053.1 GCA_903948415.1 uncultured Opitutia bacterium
CGCATCCTCCACTTCAAACAGAACCGGCAGCCACGGCTCCGCGATTGATTCCCGGCAATTCACAGCTCCAACTCACTCGCGCCTCCCGCCGTCGCATCCACACGACTGTCTCGCCCTCTATCTTCGAACTCCAGATTCCGCGCTCCCTACTTCACCCTCCCTCCATGCCCACCCCATCCCTCCCCTCCCGCCGAACCTTCCTCGGCACCGCTGCCACGCTCGCCGCCGCCACGCTCCTGCCCCGCCACGCGTTCGCCGCCGCCGCCAAACCCAACTCCGTCTTCAACGGCGTGCGCATCGGTGCCATCACTTACAGCTACCGCAGCATGTTCACGTCCGCCGAAGAAACCCTCGGTGGCATCCTCCAGTGCGGCCTCAGCGAAATTGAACTCATGGGTGGCCCCATCCAACAGTTCGCCGGCATCAGCGTCGCTCCCGCCGGCGCAAAAAAGAAAGCCGCCCCGGTCCCGCCCGCCGAAAAACCCACCGACGCCACCCGCGCGGCCCAGCTCGCGAAGTGCCGCGCGCTCCGCAAGCTCTACAACGACGCCGGCGTCACCATTCATCTCCACAAAATTCCCTTCGGCACCACCGACGAGGAAATCGATTTCAACTTCGAGGTCGCCAAGGCCCTCGGCTGCGTCGGCATCACCACCGAGCGCTCCGACGCCATGGCCAAGAAACTCGCCCCCTTCGCCACCAAGCACAAAGTGTGGGTCGCCTTCCACAATCACGCCGGAAACCTCCCGGCCATGGACAAGCCCGACCCGATTTTGGAACTCAGCCCCTACCTCGGCTTCAACCTCGACATCGGCCACTACGTCGCCGGCACCAAGGGCCTCTCGCCCATCCCTGTCCTCGAGAAATACCACGATCGCATCCTCAGCCTGCACCTCAAAGACCGCACCGCCGACGGCGGCAACGTGCCTTGGGGCCAGGGCCAGACGCCCATCAAAGAGGTGCTCCAGCTCATGCGCAAAGAGCGCTGGAAATTCCCCGCCGACATCGAGCTCGAATACAAGATCCCCGAGGGCTCCACTGCCGTCGCCGAGGTCACGAAGTGCGTCCAGTTCTGCCGCGCCGCCCTCGCCTGACCGGCGCGGCTGGGCCGATCACCCTCGGCCCACCCGGCGCCCCCGACGCTCAGTCGAGATAGATCAGCTCATTCAGATTGAGCAGCGCACGGCAAAAGGCCGGCCGCCCGTGCGCCGCGATCAGCTCCACGGCCGCCGCGCGTTCGTCCGCCGTCGGCTCCCGCTGAAACGCGATCGCATACGCTTCGTTCACTTGCGGCGCGCCCGTCGCTCCGCCGCCCTGCTCCAGGCGCGCCGCCAACGCCTGCGCCATATCCGTTGTGAAACGATGATTGAGCAATGTGAGTGCCTGCAGCGGCGTCGTGGTATTCGCCCGCCGTGGCGCCGCGAATGCGATGTCGGGCAAATCGAAATCGTTCAGCACGTCGACCACGCTCGCCCGCGCGTTCTGGTGATAAACACTCCGCCGATACGTCTCCGGCCCGTGCCGGTCCAACGGGAAATACGTGCTGACGTTGTTCTGCGTAAATTTGTAGAGCCGGAAACCGGGTCCGCCCAGCGTGCGATCCAGCTTGCCCGCCACGTGCAGCATCGTGTCGCGCAACTCCTCCGCCCCCAACCGCCGCGGCGGAAACCGCCACAGCAGCCGCGCCTCCTGATCGACGCGCGCCGCCTCCGCGCGATGCGCGCCTGATTGCCGATACGTCCGCGAGAGCAAAATTTCCCGGTGCAGCGGCTTCAGCCGCCAGCCCACGGCGACGAGCCGTCGCGCGAGGTAGTCGAGCAGTTCCGGGTGCGTCGGGCGCCCGCCGAGGAAGCCAAAGTCGCTCGGCGTATCCACGATGCCCGTGCCGAAGTGATACTGCCACACCCGGTTCGCCAACACCCGCGGCGTGAGCGGATGGTCGTCGCGCACGATCCACTCCCCGAGCGCGCGGCGGCGCTCCCCCTCGGGCGCATCCGCCGCGAGCGCATAGGACGCCACCACCCGGTCCGCCATCGTCGGACTCCCCGGGACGACCGCCTCGCCGGGTTTCATCGGGTCGCCGCCTTTCTGCACAAACGTCTTCCCTTCGGGCTGCGCATATTTGCCCGCCCAGACTTCCCGCAGCGGCGGCACCGCCTTCAGCGCGCGATCCATCTTCGCGATTTCCACCGAGAGTGCGGCGATCTGCCCGGCCTCGTCCGGGGTGGTGACTTCCCGCCGCAGGCGCTCGATGCCGTGGGCCGCGCTCCACGGTTCGCGACCCGCGCTCGAGGCCACGGTCCGCCACGTTTCTCCGTCGGCCGAGACCTGAATTTCGTAGTCTGTCGGCGTCGCGCCTTGCGCTTTGTCCTCGGTCATCAGGTCCTTCGCATTGCGAAACGATACGCGGTCGATCGTCTCCGTCTTGGCGAACGTGACCGTGAGCACCGCGGGATTCCCGATGAACCACTGCTCCCCGAACCGCCCGTCGATCGCGAGGTGCGCCCCGTAGGCTTCCGGAAAATCTTCCGCCACCGCCGACTTCGCGCCCTCCGCCTTGGCGCCCTCGCTCGCGAGCGCGACGTTGCGCGCGCCCGGACCCGCACTCCAGGCCTCAAACTCCACGATCCGCGAGCCCGTCGCCGACTTCGGATTCGCCGTGCTCGCGCTCATCACCAACTTCACCGCCTTCACCGCGACCGCCGCAAACCGTTCCTCCGTCAGCTCGGGACTCCCCTTCGGCCGCGTCGCGGTGACCTTGTCCGCCGCCTCCTTCGCGCGCCGCATCACTTCCCGCTCCAGCCCATCGCGCTCCTTCACCAGCTTTCCCCGCTGTTCGTTCAGCGGATCGGTCGCCGCCTTGAACGCCGCCCGCTCCTCCTTGGAGGCGATCACGCGCCGGCCGTGCGTCACGCCCTCAAACGCCGCCCTCAGCCGGTAATAGTCCTCCGTCACAATCGGATCGAATTTGTGGTGATGGCAGCGCGCGCAATTGATCGTCACGCCCAAAAACGCCCCGCTCGTCGCCGTGATCAGATCGTCAAGCGTCGCCGCCCGGATGTTCTTCTGTGCGACCACATCTTGATTGCCGACGTCGTCATACGGCCCCGCCACCAGGAATGCGCTGCCGATTTCCGTCTCCGGCTGGTGCTTGCCGACCACGTCCCCGGCGAGATGCTCGACGATAAACCGATTGAAGGGTTTGTCGTCGTTGAGCGACCGGATCACGTAGTCGCGAAACGGCCACAGATCGTTGATCAAAAAATTCCGCTCGAAACCGTTGCTCTCGCCAAAGCGCACGACGTCCAGCCAGTGCCGCCCCCACCGTTCGCCATACGTCGGCGACGCCAGCAATCGGTCCGCCAGCTCCGCCACGGCGCGCTCCGGCTCCGCGCGATACGCCGCCGCAAACGCCGCGACCTCCGCCGCCGTCGGCGGCAGCCCCGTCACATCGTAACTCATCCGCCGGATCAGCGTGCGCGCATCCGCCGGCGGATTCAGCGCGAGCCCTTTTTCCCTCAATCCCGCCTCCACATAATGGTCGACCGCCGCCGGTCCCGCCGCCAACGCGGGATCGGCCGCGCGCAACGGCTGGAGCGACCACCACGATTTGTCGGCGCGCTTCGCTTCGACCGGCGCCCCGTCGCGCGGATCGGGCGCGCCCATTTTCACCCACGAGATGAGATCGGCGATGACGGCGTCCGACAGCTTCGGGTTCTTCGGCGGCATCGCCAGATCCTCCTCCAAATGCTGCACCACCCGGATCAGCAAACTCTCCTCCGGCTTCCCCGGAATAATCGCCGCCGTACCTCCGTCGCCTCCGGCCTCCCAACCTGCGCGCGAATCGAGCCTCAGCCCGCCCTTGATCTTCTTCGCCTGCTCGCTGTGGCATTCGTAGCAATGCTCGACCAGCACCGGCCGAATCTTCTGCTCAAAGAACGCCACGCCGGCCGCATCGGCCCCATGCGCGCCCACCACCGCGGCCACGCTCACCGTCAAAACAACCCACTTCGGTTTCAGGCGCAGGTGGCCCATGGCTTCAGCTCAGCACTCCCTTCAGCACATGCCCGTGCACATCGGTGAGGCGGCGATTCGAACCGTTGTGGTAATACGTGAGCCGCTCGTGGTCCACGCCGAGCAGGTGCAGCACCGTCGCGTAGAAATCATAAACCGTCGCCACGTCCTGCACACTGCGCCGGCCGAAATCATCCGTCGCCCCGTGGCTCACGCCGCCCTTCACCCCCGCGCCCATGAACCACGTCGTGAACGCGTCGGGGTTGTGATCGCGCCCCGCCGTTCCTTCCTGATGCGTCGGCATCCGGCCAAACTCGCTGCACCAAATCACCAGCGTGTCCGCCAACAGCCCGCGTTGCTTCAGATCCGCCAACAGCGCCGCTGTCGGCTGGTCAAAGATCGGCGCGTGGCGTTCGTAATCCGCCTTGAGCGTCTTGTGCGCGTCCCAATTCAGCAGCCCGTCCACCGCGCTCGCCCGCGACGCACAATACAGACTCACATAACGCACGCCTTTTTCGAGGAGCCGCCGGGTGAGCAGACAATTCCGCGCATAGCTCGCCTTGAGCGCGTTCGCGTCGTTCGTGCCATAGAGCGCATGCACGTGCGCGGGCTCGCGCGACAGATCGCTGACTTCTGGTGCCGCGAGCTGCATCCGCGCCGCGAGTTCGTAGGCCGCGATCCGCGCCCGCAACTCGCTGTTGCCGGGATGCGCTTCCGCGTGGCCGGCATTCGCCCGCGCCAGAAACGCCCGCGTCGCCTCCTCCTCCGCCGCGGAAACCGTCTCCGGCCGCGCGAGGTTGCGGAGCGGTTGGTGCGCCGCGAGCACGACGGCCTGATGTTGCGCCGGCAAAAATCCGTTGCCCCAGTTCGCCTTCCCATTCGGCGGCTCGCCGCGGATGTCCTGCAACGCGACAAAGGTCGGCAGGTTTTCATTGAGCGTCCCGAGACCGTGACTGATCCACGCCCCGGCGCTCGGAAACCCTTCGCGCGCGAAGCATGTGTTCATCGCGATGCAGCCGGGACCGTGCGTGTTGGTCCGCGACGTCATCGAATGCACAAACGCCATGTCATCCACATGCCGCGCCATCTGCGGCAACAGCGTCGAAATCATTTTTCCGCTGCGCCCCGCCGGCGCGAAATCCCACGGCGACCGCATGAGGTTTCCGTTTTTGCCCTGAAACGTCACCTCCGCGTCGCCGCCCGGCAGCGGCGTACCGTGATATTTTTCCAGCAGCGGCTTGTGATCCCAGAGATCCACATGCGACGCCCCGCCCGGACAAAATATTTGCAGCACCCGCTTCGCCTTCGCCGGAAAATGCGGCAACGCCCCGCCGCCGGCCGCCGCGAGCAAGTCCCCGCGCAACAACCGCGCGAGCGCGACTCCGGTCAGACCGGTGGTCATCCGGCCGAGAAACTGTCGACGGGCAAGTTCGAGCGGGGCTCCGGTCATGGGGTGCCCCGAGAGCATGCAGAAGCCGCCCCAGCGCAAACGTTATTCTCGCCCGCGCGCAGGCCGCGCACCGCTCTTGCCATGATTTTGTTTTTTCCGCCACCTTCCCTCCGTCCGTTAACCCCTCTCCCCCCCATGAACGTCCCTGCCCCAACCCGTGCGCTCCGCGCGGCCCTGATCCTTGGTTGCGCTCTCCTGCTCTCCGCCGCGCCGGCCCTCCGCGCCGCCGATGCCACCCCTGCCTCCACCGCCGCCGCTCCCACCGCCGCCGTCACCGGCACGATCCAGGGCCGCGTGCTCAGTCCGGCCACGCAGGAATACATGCGCAACGTCGAGGTCACCCTCCCCGGCACCAACCTCGCGACGTTCACCGGCGAGGACGGTTTCTACACCCTCACCAACGTCCCCGCCGGCGCCCGCGAGCTCACCGTCGCCTACACCGGTTACGACTCCGCGACCGCCCGCGTCATCGTCTCACCCGGTGCCATCGCCACGCGCGATTTCGAACTCCTCGCCACCGGCTCGCGCCCCGCCTCCGCGCCGTCGTCCTCCGCGCCCGGCGCGCCCGCCGGCCCGGTCAAACTCATGGAGTTCGTCGTCTCCAGCGAACGCGAGGGCAACGCCAAGGCCATCATGGACCAACGCGCCGCCCTCAATATCAAGAACGTCATCGCGGCCGACAACTTCGGCGACATCACCGGCGGCAATGTCGGCGAATTCATCAAGTACATCCCCGGCGTCGTGATCGACTACAACCAGTCCGACGCCCGCGCCGTCCGCATCGGGGGCCTCGACCCCAAATACGTCGGCGTCAGCGTCGACGGCATGCGCATGGCCAGCGCCCAGGGCGCCGCCTTTGGCGGAGACTCGCGCCAGTTCGAATTCGAGCAGTCTTCCATCAACAGCGTCGAGGCCATCGAGGTAAACAAGACCCTCACCGCCCGCATGGACGCCGACTCCCCCGCCGGCGCGATCAATTTCCGCAGCAAGAGCGCCTTCGACCGCAAGGGCCGCGAAATCACCGCCCAGTTTTCCCTCAGCGCCAACGAATACCAGATGACGCTC
>CAJAYO010000054.1 GCA_903948415.1 uncultured Opitutia bacterium
CCAGACGACGACGATCCGGTTTGGGACGAGTGAGGACACGGTGAATTTCGGAGGGGAGGACGTGGGGGTGGAGAACGGGAGCTTGAGCGGGTTCGCGGGGAGCGGGCGGAGTTATACGGCGGAGTTTACGCCGGCGGCGGGGGTGAGCGGGATGGGGCGGGTGTGGGTGGACGCGAATCGGTTTACCGACGGCGCGGGCAACGGGAACACCGCGGCGGTGCTGCGGCTGCAGAGCGACATCAGTTTCGGCTGGGCGGTGGGCAGCGGCAGCAGCGGGCGCGACGAGGGTTCGGTGGTGGCGGTGGATGAGCTGGGGAACGTGACGGTGGCGGGGACGTTCAGCGGCACGGTCAATTTTGACGGGGGCAGCGGGGTGGCGAATCTGACGTCGCAGGGCGGGCGGGACGTGTATCTGATGAAGCGTGACGCGCAGGGCGGGCTGCTGTGGGCGAAGTCGTTTGGCGGCGCGGGCACGGAGGAAGTGCGGGCGCTGAGCCAGGATGCGGCGGGGCAGATTTATCTGGTCGGCTCGTTTGCCGGGCAGGTGGACTTTGATCCGGGCGCGGGGGTGAAGAATCTGGGCGCGAACGGCGGCTCGGATATTTATTTGGTGAAGCTGCAGGGCAACGGGGAGCTGGTGTGGGCGAAGACGCTGGGCAGCGCCGGGCACGAGCAGGCGACGGCGGTGGCGGTGAACGCGGCCGGCGAAGTGTACGTGGGCGGCTTCTTCAGCGGGGAGACCGACTTCGATGCGGGCGTTGCCGTGAGCGCCCTGGTGGCGGCCGGGCAGACCGACGGCTTTGTCGCGAAGTTTTCCGCGGACGGCGAGCTGGTGTGGGCGAAGGCGCAGGGGCCGGCGAGCGGGCAGCGGATGGCGCTGACGCGCCAGCTGGGCCTGGACGCGGCGGGTAACGTGTACGCGGTGGTGGTGTCGCTGCCGTTGACAGCCAATTTTGATCAGGCCCTAGGCACTGGCGCGCTGGCGGTGCAGGCCGGGATGGAGACGACCCTGAGCAAGTTGGACGGGCAGGGGGTCGCGGGGTGGACGCAGCGCTGGAGCGGTGTGGGTGGCGTCATGGGCAGCAGCCTGGCCGTGAGCAGCGCCGGCGACGTGACGCTGGGGGGATCGTTCCGCGGAACGGTGGATTTTGATGCGGGCACGGAGGTGCGGGCGTTGACGGCGGCGGGGGAGAGCGACGGCTTTATCCTGCGGGTCGGCGCGGCCGGCGGGCATGTCTGGAGCCAGACGGTGGGGGGAGCGGGCTTGGACGACGTGCACGCCGTGGCGGTGGACGGGGCGGGGGCGGTATATGTGGGCGGGGCGTTCTATGGCTCGGTGGATCTGGACCCGGGCACCGGCACCCAGCGCCACGTGGCGACGGAAGCCGGGGAAGAGGCCTATGTGCTGAAACTGAGTGAGGCCGGAGACTACGTGTGGTCGAAGGTCCTGGGCGCAGCCGCGGACGAGCGGGTGCAGGGCGTGGCCGTGGACCGGGTGGGCGACGTGTATGTCGCGGGGTATTTTGGCGGGGTGGTGGACTTTGATCCGGGCGCGGGCACGGCCCAAGTGGCGTCCGCGGGCGGGACCGACGCGTATGTGCTGAAGCTGACGACGGTGGGTGCGATTGCGTTGGATACGCAGGCGCCGAGCGTGGCGGCGGTGACGCGGCAGAGTCCGCAGGATGCCGC
>CAJAYO010000055.1 GCA_903948415.1 uncultured Opitutia bacterium
CTCCCGGGTGGCGCGGTTGTTCGGCGCGCGCGGGGATTTGCCGCAGGCGGGCGTCGGTGAGACGGCGCAGACGACGGCTGTGCAGGGAGCGCTGGTGTCGGCGACGATGTTGCTGTCGGCCCTCGCGATCTGGGGCGGGCGGGAAGCCTTTTTGGTTCTGCGGCGAGGAAATCGCATTGCGATTGGGGCCCAACCCCGGGACGGTGAGGCCAATGGCTCTGTTTGAAATCAAAACCGAAATTTCTCCGACCGCCGCCGAGGCGGCGGACCACACGTTGCTCGAACACGGGCTGGAAAACTGGAGTGTGCTGGAGGACGTGATCGTGAAACGGGCGTGGCTCGTCGGCGTGTTTACCGAGGAGGCGGTGGCGACGGCGGAGTGGGTGGCGGTGCGGGCGCTGCTCGCGGAGGCGGGCGTGGCGTTTCAGCACGAGGCCGTGCGGCGGTCCATGGGGGACGCGGACTGGCGCGACAGTTACAAAGCGCATTTTCACGCCTGGCAGTTTGGGCGATTGCACTGGGTGCCGGTGTGGGAGCGCGAGACCTTTGTGCTGCCCGCGGGCGACGCGGTGCTGTGGCTCGATCCCGGAATGGCCTTTGGCACGGGCAACCATGAGACGACGCGGTTGTGCGTGGAGCGGCTGGTGGAGCTCGCGGCGGACAGCGCGCGGCGCGGCGTGGAGATCGCGCCCAAGCGCGTGATCGACGCGGGGTGCGGGTCGGGGATTCTGGCGCTGTCGGCGGCGCTGCTGGGGTATCGCGACGTCGCGGGATTCGACAACGATCCCGAGGCGGTGCGGGTGAGCGAGGAAAACGCGGCGCTCAACGGGCTCGCGGGGCAGGTGAAATTCCGCCTGGGCGATCTGGTGACGGGATTCGCGGAGGGTCCGGGGGACGTGGTGTTCGCGAACATTTTGGCGAACGTGCTCATCCAGTATGCGCGGGAGCTGACGGCGGCGGTGGCCCCGGGCGGGACACTGATCCTGAGCGGCATTCTCGCGGTCGAGGTGGAGCAGGTGAAGGCGGCGTTCGCGGCCGTCGCGCCGGAGTGGCGGCAGGAGTCGCGCACGATGGGCGAGTGGAGCGATGTGTTGTTGGTGCGGCCGTGACAGCCGGGTTGAAATTTTTTCTGGCGGCCGCGGTGGCCGTTACGGTGACCCAAGCGCAGGAGGCCTGGCTGCAGCCGGAGCGATTTGCGGCGACGCCGGGGGCGACCCTGGCCCTCCATCTGACGGGCGGGGGCGGATCGGCGGGGGCGGAGACGGCGATCAAGCCGGAGCGCGTGGCGCGCACGGTGGCGCGACTGGGCGGTGCAGAGCTGCCGTGGGGAGCCGCGCCCGCGAACGAGCGCACGTTGCGGTATCCGGTGACGGTGCCGCGGCCGGGGGTGGGGGTGTTGGGCGTCGAACTGACGCCGCGCGTGCTGGAGCGGGAGCCGGCGAAAATCGAAGCGTATTTGCGGGCGATCCACGCGGGCGACGAGTGGCGCGAGAGTTGGGCGGCAGAGCCGGAGCCGCGGCGTTGGCGGGAGAGTGGCGTGACGCACGCGAAGACGTTTGTGCGGGTGGGCGAGCCGGCGGGGGACGAGCGGACGTGGGCGGAGCCGCTCGGGCTCGCGCTGGAAATCGTGCCGGAGTGCGACCCGACGGCGCTGCGCGTGGGCGACGCGCTGCCGGTGCGGGTGCTGCGCGGGGGAAAACCGGCGGCGGGGTTCGTGCTCGCCTATGTGTCGGCGGGCGAAACGCGCGAGCATGTGGTCGTCACCGATGGCGAGGGGCGCGCGAGGGCGCCGGTTGACGCGGCCGGGGTCTGGCGGGTGCACGGCACGGATTTGCGCCGCGTAACGGCGGCGGATCGGGAGTGGGCGAGCGATTTGACGACAATGGTCGTCGACGTGCGATGAGCGGGGCGTTGCCGGTTTTTTTCGCCGGCGGCGCCCGGGCGGATGCCTATTTTTTGGGGTGGTGCATAATGCCTTGCTTGCGCCGGGGAGGGCGGGCTCTGCTGGGGGCTTGAACGAATGAAAAACGCCGTGTCCACGTCCGACGATGTCGCCCCCCTGCTGGCGGTGGCGCGGCGGGACGAGACGGCGTTTGCCGCGCTCCATGGCCGGAGGTCGCGCCCGATCTTCTCAAGGGTGCTGCGGATCGTGCGTTCGTGGGCGGAGGCGGAGCAGGTTTTGCAGGGGGCGTTTGGGCAGATCAGGGAGAGTGCGGCGGGGTTTCAGCCGGAGCTGGGTTCGCCGTTTTGTTGGAGCGTGACGGTTGCGCGGCGGGAGGCGATCGACCGGCTGCGGGCGAATTCGCGGCCGCTGCAACGCATCACGGAGGCGCAAGCGCTGGGGGCGGAGGACGAGTTTGCCGGCCCGGTTGGGACGGTGACGGCGCGCATCCGGTGCGGATCATTAAAACTTAAACCATCGCTCGCGGGGCTGCACCCGGCGGACGCCAGCTGAGGTGAAACACATGATGCGGAGAAAACCCAAACCTGCCGCCGGAGACGTCCGGTCGATTGAAGACGGGGTGTTCGGGGCGAGGCCGGTGCTGCCCGAGGGACTCGCGCTGCTGGCGCTCGCGGCCCCGCTCGCGCCGCCGCCGCCGGTGCGGGTGAAAGCGCGGTTGCTCGCGCGCATCCGACCGAAACGACAAAAGGCCCCGGTGCCGGCGGGTGGGCGGTTTGAATCGGTCCGGGTGAGCGAAGGCTGGCGCGAGACCTTTCCCGGGGGGCGGTGCAAGACGCTGGGGGTGGACGACGAGCGCGCTGTCGTGATGCTGCTCGTGGAGATGGCCTCCGGCGCGCGTTTTCCGGACCACCCGCATGACATGAGCGCGGACGAAGGCGTCGTGATTTCCGGCGAGGTGAACAGGGACGGGCGTCTGATGTGGCCGGGGGACGGTTATCACGCGGAGATCGGCACGGAGCCGATCAACGTCACGAGCCCGAGCGGTTGCACGGCGCTGCTGTCCCTGCGGGCGACGGCGTGGCGGCAATGGCAGGTGAGCCTGATCGCGCGATGAGGGCCGGCCGTATCGCCCTGAGCTGCGTGGTGGCGTGGTGGATGGCGGGCTGGGCGTGGGCGCACGACCCGGGGATCAGCACGGCGCAGGGACAGCTGCGGGCGGCGGTGCTGGAAATTGCGGTGGGCTTCGCCCCGGCGGACGCGGAGCAGTTGCTCCCGCCGGAAGCGCGCGTCTCCGGAAAGTGGACGCAGGCGGAGTTTGTCGCGGCGCAACCGTTGCTCGCGGAGCTGGCCCCGCAGATCTTTGAAGTCCGTGCGGGCGGCGTGGAACTCGCTCCGCGGGAGACCCGCGTCGAACTCGCGGCAGGGGATGCGCTGAATTTCTTTCTGGTCTTTCCGCGGCCACCGCCGGGGGGGATCACGCTGCGCGCGTCCCAGTTGGGCGCGTTACCGGCGGGGCACCGCCAGTTTGTGATCGTGGTCGACGAGCGAGGTGCGACCCTGGCGAAAAAACTATTGAGCGCGAAGGATGACGCGATCGAGGTGGCGGTCGCGGCGCCGGACGGTGGGGGCGGGGCGGGCGGCGCGGGCGGCGCGGGTCCGGCGTCCGACCCGGTGGAGACGCCGACGTTCTGGGGCTTTCTCCGGCTCGGGGTGGAGCACATCTGGACGGGCTACGACCATCTGTTGTTTCTGTTTGCGCTGCTCGTGGTCTGCCGGAGCTTCCGCGCGATCGTCGCGATCATCACGTGCTTCACGCTGGCGCATTCGCTGACGCTGGCGTTGGCGACGCTGAACGTGGTCAACCTGCCAAGCCGGTTCGTCGAGGCGGCGATCGCGGCGTCGATTGTGTTTGTGGGGCTGGAGAATTTGGTGCGGCGCGGTGAAGAGCCGAAGGGACGCTGGGCGCTGACGTTCGCCTTCGGGCTCATCCACGGTTTTGGCTTCGCGAGCGTGCTGCGGGAGTTGGGCGTGGGGCAGGGCGGCCAGGGTTTGGTGATGCCGCTGTTCACGTTTAACCTTGGGGTCGAAATCGGCCAGGTGGCGGTGGCGGCGATCGTGCTGCCGGTCGTGTGGCGATTACGGAAGAACGAGAAATTTCTGCGGCGGGGTGTGCCGGCGCTATCGGCGGTGGTCGCGGCGGCGGGGCTGTATTGGTTGCTGGAGCGGACGGTCTTCGCCTGAAGGGACGGGCGTTTCGGCGGGAAATGTTCCACGGCGGCAAGCCAAGCCCCCCCTACCGATACCATCACCCCTGAACCGGCGGGGAAAATCGGCGGTGGGGTGGAGCGGGCATCAGAGCGATCGGCCCGGGGATTCCCGGCGATTCAGGCGACCGCAGATTTCGGAACGGGCAGGCCCAACTGCACTGCGGTTTCCGGCCGCGGGTTTGGCCCTGGGGTTTCCCCTCGGCGGGGCTCTGAATGGGTGGGGAAAACCGGCGGGGCGGCTGGTGCGCGTTCAACCTCGTCGTCTCTGACGCAATGAGCGTGAATTGGGTGGGCGGGGGCAGCGGCGCCGTGGCATTTGCCGTGGTGAAGCGTCGGTTCCCCGGGTGAGAACGACGGCAAAAACGCCCGCGGAGTGGCGGGCGTTTTGGTGTCGGGAGCCGTCCCCCGACGGGGCGATGCGGGGTCAATCTAGCCGCAAATCCGGTCAGGAAAACAGGTCGGTCGGGGTGCGGCTCATGAAATCCTCCATGTAAGCCGTCGTGGCCTTGCCTTCGATGAAGACCGGGTCGGCCATGATGGCGCGGTGGAGGGGGATCGTGGTTTTGATGCCACGGATAAGATACTCGCTGAGGGCGCGATACATCCGCTCGAGCGCCACCTTGCGAGTCTCGCCAAAGGAGATCAGTTTCCCGATCATGGAATCGTAATAAGGCGGGATGGTATAGCCGCTGTAGGCGTGGGAATCGACCCGCACGCCATGTCCGCCCGGGGCGTAGTAGAGGCCGATGGTGCCGGGCGAGGGGGCGAAGTTGCGGGCCGGGTCTTCGGCGTTGATCCGGCACTCGATGGCGTGTTTCTCGAACTTGATGTCGCCCTGATCGAAGGCGAGTTTCTCGCCGTTCGCGATGTGGATCTGCTGCTTGATCAAGTCGATGCCCGTGACCTCTTCGGTCACCGGGTGTTCGACCTGAATGCGCGTATTCATCTCGATGAAGAAGTAGTTTCCTTTGGCATCGACGAGAAACTCGATGGTGCCGGCGCCCTCGTAGGCGGCGGCTTCGGCGGCCTTGATGGCGTGTTTGCCCATCTTCTTGCGGAGGTCCGGGGTCAGAAAAGGGGACGGGGACTCTTCGATGAGTTTTTGGTGGCGGCGCTGGACGGAGCAATCGCGCTCGCCAAGGTGAATGATCTTCCCGTGACTGTCGCCGAGGATTTGGAATTCGATGTGGCGGGGTTTTTCGACGTAGTGCTCGATGTAAACGGCGCCGTTGCCAAAGGCTTTTTCGGCCTCGTTGGAGGCAACGTGATATTCTTTCGCCACCGAGATATCGTTGTGGGCGATGCGCATGCCCCGCCCGCCGCCGCCGGCGACGGCTTTGATGATGACCGGATAGCCAATTTTCCGGGCGATCTTGACGGCCTCGTTTTCGGAGGTGACTGGACCGTCGGAACCGGGGACCAAGGGGACGCCGGCTTTGCGCACGGTGTCTTTGGCGACGGACTTATCCCCCATCATCTTGATGGATTTTGATTTGGGTCCGATGAACTTGATGTTACAGGACTCGCATTGCTCGGCGAACTTGGCGTTTTCGGACAGGAATCCATAGCCGGGATGGATCGCATCCACATCCGCGATTTCGGCGGCGCTGATGATGCGGTCGGCGCGGAGGTAGCTATCCGCGCTTTTGGGGCCCCCGATGCAGATGGCCTCGTCGGCGAGTTGGACGTGGAGGGACTGGACGTCGGCTTCCGAGTAGACGGCGAGCGTCTTGATGCCAAGTTCACGGCAGGCGCGGACGATGCGAAGGGCGATTTCACCGCGGTTGGCGATGAGGATTTTTTGGATCATGTCGGTAAACGAGAAAACCACCCTTCCGCTGTTCGCTGTCGCCGGACCCAGCGTGTGGGTGGCGGGGCGGCCGGGATGGGTGGTTGAGGAGCGGAGGTTAGGCCTGTTTAATCTTAAAGAGGCGCTGGCCGTATTCGACGGGTTGGCCGTTCTCGACGAGGGCTTCGAGGATGGTGCCCTTGGCTTCAGCCTGAATCTCGTTCATGATTTTCATGGCCTCGATGATGCAGACCACCGTGGTATCGACGACTTTTAGCCCGGAGTCTGCGAACGGTTTGCTCTCCGGGGATGCGGCCCGATAAAAGGTTCCGACCATCGGCGACTTGATGTAACCCACCCCCGCTTCTTCCTGAAGCGCGGAAGGCGTAACCTGCATGGGGGGGGTGGTCGATGATGCGACGGGCATCGGCATCGGGGGATTGGTCTCCATCCCCGAGAAGGGCGGGTTGGATCCGCGGCCGGTAGAAACGACGGGCAACCCATTCAGGCCGCGCCGGATCTTGAGCTTGAAGCCCTCTTCTTCGACCGCGAACTCGGTCAGTTCCGAGCGCTTCATAAGGTCGATGATTTGTTTGATTTGTTTTAGGTCCAAAAAAAGCCTTGGTTGAGTTGGAAGCTGGCTCGAAACGTTAGTGGTGGATCGAGGGGCGACGTTCAAAAGAAAAGGACCGAGCCACGCAATCTTTGAATTCTTCGCTAAAACCGGGATTTGGTCGTTTTTTGGATAAATCTTCGTTTTTTAGGGCAAAAGAGGCGAAAAAACGCGGATAAATCGGTTTTTTTGGACTGAAGGCATGCTTGGTTTTGGCGGAAAGATTCGCCGGAAGTTGCGTTTGATTTGGTCATTTGAGGGGCTTGTTGAGCGAATCGATCGGGTGTTCGGCGGCTTTTACCCCGGTTTTCGGGCTAGACCGGATGCTCAGGTTTCGGCGCTGGGACCAGCGCGACGATGAAAACCGAGGGCTCAAGGCAATGGCGGTCCGGGCTCCCGATACGACGTTCTTAAGCAACCAAGGCGATTTTTGCGTAAAAAGGCCCTTTCGAGAACGGTCTCAGCCCTATTTCTCGCTGGGAGGCGGGCCAAAGACTTTCCCCAATCCAGCACGAGGGGCGGACGGTCTATCGCGGAGGACGAAGATCGGGCGACTCGTTGGTTTTTCGAGGGAGGTAAACCGAGCGAATGGGGCGGTCGCCCAGTCTTGATGGCACGCGCCGGCCGGTTTCCGACCGCGCGGACTTTCAACGGGGGGCGTCGCCGTAGTTGGGCCGCCGGTGCGGGCGGAGCCGGGGGAGGGCATGGGGCTTGGCCAACGAAGGCAGCCGGGGGCGCTGCGGCTGCTGGCGACGCATTCGAGGGCGAGAAACCATGCGCTCGGACGTCCGAGGGAGGGCGGAGTGGGCGACGCGTGCTCCCCGCCCACCGCACCGGCTCCTGCCGTCATCGTTTGATCGTTGGACTGTCGGGCCGGCGCTTGTCGCCGAGCGGCGGCAGGCGGACACGTCGCCGGCCGACTAAGTCCGGATCAGAACAGACGTTGGCAGATCGAGGCGGCGCGGCAGCCGCGGCGTGGGGTTGGGCCCATGCGCCGGGCGGCGGTGACTTGCGGCACGACGACGTCGGGGCCGCCTGCGGTGAGCTGGGCGGCGGCCCGGGGGCCTAACCGGTGGGGGCGAGCGGGTGGGGCAACAAAAGGCCCGGGCCGTCGCTTAGGGGGTGCGGATCACCCGGAGGCCGGCGCGGTCGGCGGGGAGCTCGGCGGCTTTTGGGGCCGGGAGGGTGACCTTCCCGGTCGCGGCCCACTCGGTGCCGCGGGCGAGGGTGACTTGGAAGCCGAGGCCGTTCACGGCGTCGACGTAGTGGCCGAGGGCGGTGTGGAAGACGCGCCCTTGGCCGTAGGGGATAACCATGAGCAGTGGTTCCTGCTCCTTGGTTTTATCCGAGAGGGCGGAAGCGAGAACGGTGACGTTATCGGCGGGCCCGCGGAGGCCGTGGTAGAGTTCGTCCTTGGCGTGCATCCATTTGGCGGGGAGGCCGCGGAGGATGGGGTGGTCGGGCACGTGGGACTCGATCAGGAATTCGTGTTGGGGGCCGTGGCCGCCACCGGGTCCGGGGGTCGGATCTTTGGTCCAGACCGTTTGGCGCAGGCGCAGATAGGGGCCGGATTTTTCGTTGCGCCCGCCCCAGCCGCCGAGACCGATCATCGCGTTATACTCGGGCCAATCGGCGAACGAATTGTTGGCGGCATGGTAGGAGACGAAGCCGCCGCCGTTTTTCACAAAGGCGAGAAAGGCGGCGTCGACTTCGGCCGGCCAGCGCTCGCCATTGTAGTTCGAGACGACGACCGCGTAGGCCGAAAAATTGGGGCGCCAGTTGGCCCAGAGCGCGGGCGCGGCGGCCTTGTGCGCGGCGACCTTGGCGGCGTGTTTGGTGAGGCTCTCGGTGTGGGCGGTTTTTTGGGCGGGCGTGGCCTCCTTGGCCATTTTGGGGGCGGCGGGGGCCGCCGGGGGCGCGGTGGTAACATCGACGCTAAACCGACCGGTGGTCTCAAGGAGCTGTTTCAGCATCGGACTGGTGATGGGCCACTGGTGGTTATTCTGGCCGTCGACGATGAGGACTTTGATTTTGGTCTGCGCGTGGCGGACGCGGCGACGAGGACGGCACAAAGGGCCGCGAGTGCCAGACGGAAGGGGTGAAGCGAAACGAAGGGGAGTTTCATAAGAAGAGGCGGAAGCCTAGTGGCGCGGCGAGGCGGGAAGCCAGTCGGTTTTCGTGGATGGTGCGTGATGCGACGACGGCGGGAGGAGGGGCGACTCTGGATTTGTACCGGGGGGGGCGGTGGCGGCAGATGACGGACCGGGGCTCGGTCGCTCCTGACGCCCGATGACGCGCCGCGGATTTTTGCGTTCCACGACCGCCGCCTTCGTGCGCACCGCCGGTGGCAGGGCCGAGGCTGCCGGCGCGGCGCCGCTCCCGATGATTGATCCGCACTGCATATTCACGATTCGCCGAGCGGGCAGGGGGGGAGTGGCCGCCGCGCACCGACGAGATCCTTTACCGGCCGCGGTTGCCCGCGGATTTCACGATGCACGAGGGCGAGGTGAACGTCGTCGGCACGGTGGTCGTCGAGGCGAGCGAGTGGGTCGGTGATAACCGGTGGGTTCGCGATCTCGCGAAAACGAATCCGGCGATCGTCGGTTTTGTCGGCCACGCCGTTCCGGGCCGGCCGGAGTTTGCGGACCACCTGCGGTGCTTCGCCGCCGATTTGAAGCGGGTGGCGGAGGTCGATCTGGCACTTGATGTGATGGGCGGCGCGGCGATCCTCGAACCGAGGCGGCACCTTTCGCGGTTGCTGCCGGGCCTGCGCATCGTGATCGATCACGCGCCGTTCGCCGCGTGGGACACCGATCCGGCGGCGCTGCGGCCTGCGTTGGCGGAGCTCGCGCGTCAGCCCAACGTGGGGGCGAAAATTTCGAACGTGGTGCGCGGGTGAAGGGCGAGCCCATCGACGATCCGGCGCACTAACGGCCCGCGCTCGACACGTGGTGCGAGCTCTTCGGTCCGGGCCGCGTGGTGTCGGGGCGCAACTGGCCGGGGTGTGACCGCGTCGCGCCGTAGGCGACCGTGCACCGCGTCGCCGCCGAACACTGTGCGAGCCAGGAACGGGCGGCCGCGGAGAGCTATTTCTGGCGGAACTCGCACGTCGGCTATCGGTGGGTGCGGCGCGGGGCTGCGGCGCAGTCGGGCGGGTGAACGGTCCCGGGGGAACTCACGGCGCGGCTGCGGCGATTCCGGCCGTGTTGGCGAATAGTTCGCAGAGGAGGTGACACCAGCGCTGCGCGTCGGCCCGCCACCCGCCGAAGAGCCAATCGGCGCCGAGGTTTTTTTGAATATCCATCACGGCGCCGCCGCTCGAGATGGTCGTGGTCTTCACGCCCGCCTGGATCGCGTCGGTGATGAGGTCGAGCGGCACGCGCACGGCATAGTGGGTGTGCGAAGGCCGGTCGCCCAGATGACGCCGCGCTGCGGCTGCACGCGCGCCGGAATGCCGGGGCCCCATGCGCGGCCGTTGGCGGGCAAGGCTGCACCGATGTGGTCCCAGAGGCGCTCGACGATGTCGGGGGCAACCGCATGGGGTGGGGGGAACAGCCAAGCCAGCCCATGCCGCGAAGATCGGCGCGGCGGGCCGGCAACCCGCGAGGTAGGCCAAGACAAGGGAGTGGGTCGAGTGCGCGAGGGCCGCGACGTGTGATGGTGCCTGGCGATGCCATGGCTACCGCTGGTCAGCCGCGCTGTCTTTCATTCGGGCTGAGCCGCCTTTTTCCGGCCCTCCGGTTTTGCGCTCTTGGCGGCTGGGTCGTAGACGGAATTTGGCTCAGTCGGGAGCAGCGCGGCCGTGGATTTGATCCAAGTTTGGAGATCGGCGAGGAGTTCGTCGCGTTTGGCGGGTTGGCGGTTCGCGAGATTAACTCGCTCGCCGATGTCGTCGCCGAGCTGATAGAGTTCAACGGCATGGTTCGACTCCAGCTGCGCGCGACCGCCGTCGAGTTGCCATTCCTCGTGGTAGAGGTGCAGTTTCCAGTCGCCTTTGCGAATGACACTGACCGGTCGGCTGCGGAAGCCCGTGCGCACATCGAGTTCGCGGCCGCGAATGACCGGCGTGTTGAGGTAGCCGGGGAAGTGCCAGAAGATCGCTGAGCGGGAAAGCCGGTTTTCGCCGCGAAAAAGCGGGAGGAGATTTTCGCCGTCGAGGGTCTTTTGGGGAGGTACCGGCACGCCGGCGGCGGCCAGAAAGGTGGGGAACAAATCGACGTTGATGACAGGGACGTCGCACCGGCTCCCGGGTGCGGTAACGCCGGGCCAGCGGGCAAGGAATGGCTCACGAATGCCGCCTTCGTAGTAAGAGCCCTTGTTGCCGCGCAACGGTTCCTGGGAAGATTCTTGCGTGCCGCCGTTGTCGCTCGTGAAAACGACCAGCGTGTTCTTTTCCAGTCCCAGTTCCTTGAGCCTCGCGAGCAAGAGACCGACGCTGGCGTCGAGGTCGTAGAGGCAAGCGGCGTAGAGGGCGCTGTTGTGCTGCGCGCCGGCAGACTTTTGCTGGAATTTTTTCAGCGTCGCCGGGCGCGCCTCGAGTCCCGAGTGGATGGCGTAGTGCGCGAGATAGACGAAGAACGGGCGGTCGCGGTTTTTCTCGATGAACGTCGTGGCGCCGCGGGTCAGGGAGAAAACGCCCTTGGGGTTTTCCGGGTCCCTGGTCTTCGCGTCGCTCCACGTGTGAAACGACTGGTGCACGGTCGCAAAGCCTTGCTCGGCGGGCGGCGCGCCCTCGGGGCCGTCGAGGTGCCACTTGCCGAAAATCCCCGTGGCATAACCGGCGGCCTGCAGCGCGTCGGCGATGGTCACGTTGTCCCGGGCGAGCCCGCTGCGATTCGGAACGGGCACGAGACGCTGCGATTCTTTCGGACCGCGATCCGTGGTTTGCACGGCATAGACGTGATGGCGCGGAGTGTAGGTGCCGGACAAGAGACACGCCCGACTCGGCGCGCAATTGCCCGCCGCGGAGTAGCCGGACGTGAAGACCATGCCCTGTTTCGCCAAGGCATCAAGGTGCGGCGTCTCGTAGAAATCGGTGCCTTGCCAGCCGACGTCTTTCCAGCCGAGGTCGTCGGCGAAGATGAGAATGATGTTTGGCCGCTCGGCGGCGGGCAGCAGGACCGCAAAGCCGAGCAGAACAAGAATACCGGGAACGGGGCGGAATTTCATGGGGCGCGGGGGCTGTGCTGGACGGATGAGCCGGGAATGGCAAACGGAACCTGTCCTGACGGGGCTGGAAGGCCCTGCGCCCGGGAGGTGGTTTTGCCGGATGCGCGGACCCGCTCCGGCGAAACGTCTTTCTCCGTTCGGCGATCGCGTTCTTTCGCGGTTGCGTGCGCACCGCCGGCTTTCATGTTTCGGCGCAGTTTCCCGCAGCGATTACCCCCCACTTCCCCGATGAAAACTGACCTGACCGTCTTTCGCCTGGCCGCTTGCCTCGCCCTTTCCTTGCTGTCGCATCACGTCGTCCGGTCGGCCGAGCCCGCTTCGGCCGGCACGATTGAAGGCCGGGTCAGCAATCCGGCGGGCGACGAGTTTCTCGAGCGCGCCCGTTTGACGATCGAAGGCGGTGCGGCGGAAACGTTCACCGACTCCGCAGGCTTCTACCGGCTGACCAACGTGCCCGCCGGTGCGGTGCGCGTGAAAGCGTTTTTCACCGGGCTCGCGGGCCAGATGCAGACGGTGCCGCTGGCGGCAGGCCAGACGGCGGTGCTCGACTTCAAGCTCTCCCCGGTGGCCGGCCCGACAGGCAGCGGCAAGGACGGCGAGGTCGTGAAACTCTCGGCGTTTCGCGTGATCACGTCGCGCGAAATGGAAGCCGCCGCGATCGCGATCAATGAGCAACGCTTCGCGCCCAACATCAAAGGGGTGGTCTCGACCGACGAGTTTGGCAACGTCGCCGAGGGCAGCGTGGGCGAGTTCGTGAAGTTTCTGCCGGGGGTGACCATCGACTATGAAGCGGGGGCGCTGGCGCGCGGCATTTCCATCAGCGGAGTGCCCTCGGACAACGTGCCGATCACCGTCAACGGCTTCAGTCTCGCCAGCGCGGGCGGCGGGAGCGGCACGGCGCGAACCGTGCAGATGGACATGACCTCGATCAGCGCGACGTCGCGCATCGAGGTGACTTATTCGCCGACGCCGGAGTCGCAGGGCATGGCTCTGGCGGGCTCCGTGAACATGGTTCCGCGCAGTGCGTTTGAACGCTCGCGGCCCGAGTTCAAAGCCAGTGCCTATCTGACCATGCGCGACGACGAGCGCGACTTCGGCAAGACGCCGGGGCCCTTCGAAGCCTCCACGCGCAAGATCAAGCCGGGCTTCGATTTTTCCTACGTCCGGCCGGTGAATCGGAATTTTGGTTTCACGCTCTCCGGCGGCCACTCGGACAACGGCACGCTGGAGAAATTCATCCAGAACCAATGGCGCGGCGTGCAGGCCACGACGACCGGCACCGCGTTTCCGCACACCACGCCGGGCCAGCCCTATCTCACCCAGACGGCGGTGCGCGACGGCACCAAGAAAGCCGCCCGCACTTCGTTTGGCGCGACCATCGACTACCGGCTCTCGCCGAACGACCGCCTGTCGTTTTCCTATCAGCACTACTTCATCGATTTCCTCGTCCTGAACCGGACGCTCACGTTCAGTATCACCGGAGTCGCGCCGGGCAATTTCACGCCGACGTCGACCCGCGGCACCGCCGGTCAGGGCAATCTTCAACTCGGAAATGTTTTCCGCGACCGTACCAGCTCGACCAAGACGCCCTCGCTCGTGTGGCGGCACGACGGGCCGATCTGGAAGATGGAGGCCGGCGCGGGCCTCTCGCAGGCCGGCAATACGTTTCGCGCGACGGACAAGGGGTTCTTCAGCAATTCCACCGCGCAACGTTCGGGCGCGACGATTTCGTTCAACGACATTTTCTACCTTCGGCCCAACACCATCACGGTCACCGATACCGCGGGCGCGCCGCTGAATCCCTACGACATCAACAACTATGTCGTCACCCAGGCCACGTCGAACCCGGTCACGACCCAGACCGTCCAGAAGGGGGCGAACGCGAGCGTGCAGCGCGAGCTGTCGGGGCGCGTGCCGTTGATCGTGAAGGCCGGCGTTGATTTCCGGCAGGACGAGCGCGACCAGCGGCAGGCGAATTTCAACTACCAGTTCGTCGGCGCCGACGGGCGGGCGAGCACCGCGCCCGCCGGCAGCGATGATGGCGCGGCACGCTTCTTCGCGCCGGGCTACTCGCAACGTGCGATGCCCTTCGGTTTCCCCAAGGTCCAGTGGATCGACAACGTGAAGCTCTGGGACGCGTACGTGGCGACGCCGAACCACTTCAACCTCGACCAAAACGCGAAGTATCTCTCCGAGACGAACGGCTCGAAGCACTCCACGGAACTCGTGTCCGCGGCCTATCTGCGCGGCGATCTCCATTTTCTCGACCGCCGGCTCAAGCTCATCGGCGGCGTGCGCGCCGAGCAGACCAACGTCGAGGCCGAGGGCCCGCTGACCGACCGCACGCGGAATTTTCGCCGAGACGCCAGTGGCCGGGTCGTCCTCGTCAACGGTGCGCCCCAGTTGATCGTGCCGGCGAGCAATCCGCTCGGCGTCTCGCAACTCACCGTGCTCGACCGTGCCGCCCGGGTCGAAAAGGAGTATCTCCGCTGGTTCCCGAGCCTGAACGCGAGTTTCAACCTGCGCGAAAACCTGATCGCACGCGCCGCGTATTACCACTCCATCGGCCGGCCCGACTTCAACCAGTATTCCGGCGGCGTGTCGCTGCCCGACGAGTCGGTCGCCCCGGGACCGACGAACCGCATTGTCGTGAACAACGCGGCGATCAAGCCGTGGAGTGCGCAGTCGATCAGCGCGCGGCTCGAATATTACTTCGAGGGCGTCGGGCAGGTCTCGGTCGGGGCTTTCGGGCGCGAATTCGAGAATTTCTTCGGCGACGTGACCTTTCGCTCCACGCCGGAATTCCTCACCCTCTACGGACTCGATGCGGGCACCTACGGCACCTACGACGTCGCGACGCAGCACAACGTCGCCGAGACCGTCCGCATGTCGGGCGTCGATGTGAGCTACAAGCAGGCGCTGACCTTTCTGCCGCGGTGGGCGCGCGGCTTGAACGTGTTTGCGAACGCCGCGGTGCAGCGGACGACCGGCGAGGCGACGGCGAACTTCAGCGGCTACATCCCGCGCAAGGCCAGCTGGGGCATCGCGCTCGTGCGCGAGCGCTACAATTTCCGGATGAACTGGAGCCATCAAAGCAGGAACCGCCTCGGGGCCATCGCGGCGGGCAACAGCATCGAGCCGGGCACCTACAATTGGCAGTCGTCCCGCGTCTTCCTCGACATCCTCGGCGAGTATTCGCTCACCCGAAATTTCGGCGTCTACTTCACCCTGCGCAATGTCGGCGACACGCCCGACCAGCGGGAAGTCGAAGGTCCGAGCACCCCCTCCCACGCCCAGTTCCGCAGCCGAGAGCAGGCCGGCTCGCTGTGGACGTTTGGCGTCAAGGGGACGTTCTGAGCCGCCGCTCCGCTTCATCACCCCCACCGCCGTTTTTCCGCCCATGCTCTCGCTGCCCCGCTCGTTTCTCCTCGCGTCGTGCCTCACCGCCGTTGCGCCCGCCGCCGTCTTCCAAGGCAACGGCATCAAGATTGGCGAAGTCACCTCCGACTCCGCCGTGATTTGGACGCGCCTGACGGTCGCGGCCGAAGCCAACTGGTCGGGCGCGCCGTGGCTCGCTCCGTCGCTCGATGGCAACCGCGAGGCGGCCCAAGCGGCGACCGACATTGCCCGCCAATCCGGGATGAGCGAAGCGGCGGGGCGGGCTGAAAAAGCCGCCAGGAAAAAGGCCGGCGACCTGACAGGCGCCGAGCTTCGCGACCTCGTGAACAAGGCCGACTGGCGCACGCAGATCGCCGCCGGTCGCTCGCTCGCCGACATGCAGGGCACGCTCCCCGGGGCCGCCGGCACCGTGCGGGTGACGCTGGCTTCCGCCGGTGGTGGAGCGGCCGTCACCACGGCCTGGCAGCCCGCCGATCCGGCGCGCGATCACACCCGCCAGTTTAAGATCGAATCGCTGCGGGCGGGCACCGCGTATAACGTGCGCGTCGAGTCCCGCGATGCGCAAGGCGCGAGCGGCCCGACGATCGAAGGGGCGTTTCGCACGGCCCCGGCCGCGACAGTGGCGGCGCCGGTCACGTTTGCCGTCGTCACCTGCGGCGATTATCCGCGCCGCGACGATCCGGCCCAAGGCCATCGCATCTACGACACGATGGGCCGCATGGCGCTCGACTTCGCCGTGCACACCGGAGACGTCGAATATTACGACAAGCCGGATCCGTGGGCGACTTCGGCCGCGCTCGCCCGCGTGAAATGGAACCGGCTCTTCGCGCTCCCGTTTCAGCGCGCGTTCCACAACCGCACGCCGGTCTATTTCACCAACGACGATCACGACATCCTGAAGAACGACGCGTGGCCCGGCCAGACCTACGGCGCACTCACGTGGGCGGAGGGCCTCGCCATCTTTGCGGAGCAGACGCCGACCTCGCCGCTCCCGTATCGCTCCTTCCGACACGGCCGCGACCTCGAAGTCTGGGTGATCGAGGGCCGCCGCTTTCGGACGGCCAACGATGCCCCCGACGGCCCGGCGAAAACGATCCTGGGCGCGGAGCAAAAGGCGTGGCTCTTCCGCACGATCGCGGCGTCGGACGCCACGTTCAAGGTCCTCGTGACACCGACGCCCATCGTCGGTCCTGATCGGGGCAGCAAGAACGACAACCACGCCAACACCGGCTTCAAGCACGAGGGTGACGAGCTCCGGCGGTTTCTCGGTGCGCAAAAAAACCTGATCGTCACCTGCGGCGACCGCCACTGGCAGTATTTCTCCATCGACCCCGCGAGCGGTACGCGCGAGTTCGGTTGCGGCCCGATGT
This sequence comes from uncultured Opitutia bacterium, assembly GCA_903948415.1. Classification (GTDB taxonomy): domain Bacteria; phylum Verrucomicrobiota; class Verrucomicrobiia; order Opitutales; family Opitutaceae; genus GAS368. Next base: position 16,511 of record CAJAYO010000055.1, read on the forward strand.
CCGATGTCCACGCCGGCGGCTACACGCCGCAACCCGGCGACGAGGCGGTCCAGAAATTTTTCCGCCTCAAAGGCGGCTTTCTCACGATCGCGACGAATCCCGCGGGGCCCACCGCCACGCTGGAAGTCCGCCATCACGCCGTGGACGGCGCGGTTGCGCACACCGCGACCCTTAAAGCCGACGGCACCCTCGCGACCGCCAAGTAGTGCGGCCCCGGGCTCTGTCCCTGGCCCTGCACGCTTTTTCCGTGCGGGTGGCTCTGACTCCCGGCGCGGCAGACGTTAACGTGCGGTCAGCCGTTGGACTTGGAAGCGCAGCGCGACTGGACCGCGTAGCGTCGTGAGGTCGACGGTGCCATGGGGGTCGGTGGGGAGTTCGCCGGTGGCGGTGAGGCATTTGGTGACACGCCAGCCGTCGGGGACGCGGGCGCGGAGGAGCGTGCGCGTGGGGGTTTGGCGCGCGGGTAGGGAGACTTCGGCGAGGATTTCGCCGGCGGCGAGGTGCGAGGTGAGTTTAACGGAGACTTCGCCGAAGGCGGTGGGGGCGCGTTCGACGGTGATGGATTGGCCGTCGGCGAGCCAGCGCTTCGGCGTCGCGAAGCAGAGGCGCAGGGTCTCGGGGCGGCCGTCGTCGTCGAGGTCCAAGTCTTGCACGAGCATCGCGCGGAGCATGGAGAGAAAGTGGGCGTTGGCGGCGCTGTTGGGCGGGCAATAAAAAATCCGGCCGTCGGCGTCGACCGGCGTGAGCGCGGCGCCTTCGCCGCTGATGAAGGTGTTGCGGGTGAAACCCTGCGCGAGCATGCCGTAGAAACTGACGAGGGCGCGCTCGGGGTCGTCGCGGCGCAGGGTGTCGAGGGTGTAGCGGGTGCCGTAAAGGGGATTCACGCGTTCGGAGCCGGTCCAGAAATTGAACTCGTCGCCGCCGGAGCGGACCATGCCCATGAAAATTCCGCCGTGTTGTTCCTGGTAGCGCGGTATCCAGGTTTCTTCTGCGCTGCCGGGCGGAAAGATCCCGCTGCCGATGGTGTAGCCGATGATGATGTTCCAGTAGCTGCCGATGCGGCTGCGGATGAGGGGATCGTGGGCGGGCTCGTTGCTGTGGAGGGCGATCGGCACAAAGGGCGGGGTGGTTTCGCGGCGCGCGCTCGCCGCGATCGCGGCGAGGACGGTCGGGCGGATTTCGCGGGCGACGGCGGCGTAGCGGGCGGCCTCGGACGTTTCGCCGATTTCGGCGAGCACGGCGCTCAAATCGCGGAGGGCGCGCCACGCGTTGGCGTTGACGTTCACGGATTGGGCGGGGGTGCTGATGTCGCCGGCGTAGCGCTCGGGCGGGAAGAGACCGTGCGGGCCGGTGCGGGTCTCGACGAGGAGGCGCGCCGCTTTTTCCCAGCGCGGGCGGAGCGCGCGCACGGTGTCGGCGTCGCGCGTCTGCCAGTAGTAGCGGCAGACGTCGGCGAGTTTGAAACCGGCTTGGTGTTGCTCGAGGCCCTTGCGGGTGAAATCGAGCAGCGGTTCGAGGAGGCGGCGGGTGTCGCGGGCGAAGCCCCACGTCATCAGGGCGAGCGCGGCGTCGCTGCCTTCGGCTTCGTAGAGCTGGTTGTATTGGTTGCCGGCGCTGTAGTGCATGCGGTGGCCGGAGATGAGTTCGAAGTTTTGGACGATGAGGTGGCGCCACGCGTCGTTGACGACGGGTTCGGGCGTGACGACGTGCATGCCGGCGGCGAGGAGCGGGCGCCAGGTGGCGACGCAGGTGGCGCGTTGCGCGGGGTAGTCGGGGAGGAGCGCGACGGAGGCGGGGAGCGGTTTGGTCGCGAGGGCGAAGGTGGCGCCCCGCGTGGCGGTGAGTTTCGCGGTGGCGCGCTGGCGTTCCCATTTCCACGCGGCGTCGAACACGGCGAGGAGTTCGCCTTTTTCGTTGGTGAGTTTGCCGTCGGCGAACGTGACCGGCGTGCGGTCGTCGAGGGTGACGGTGATGGTGCCGGCGGCCCCCTGCGCGAGGTCGAATTTGACGAACGTGACGCCGTGCGCGGCGAGGGCCGGATCGGTGCTGGCGAAGGCCTCGAGCCGGTAGATTTCCGGCACACGTTGGGGCCGCACTTGCGTGAGCGGGACGGCGCCCTCGGATTGGACCGGGGAAGTGTGGCGGTAGCGAATTTCGGCGATGGGCAACCAACCCTCGGCGAGCGTGGGCTCGCCGGTGCGGTCGCGGAAGGTGCCGAACATCAATTCGTCGGGGCCGACGCGGAAAGTGAACGGCGTGCCGTTGTCGTGCCAGCTGCGCGTGCCGCCGCGGAGGTTGACGCCGCTGCCGTTGGAAATGAGGCGGGCTTTGACGGGCGAGTTCGGCGCGCTGAGGACGATGGGGTAGTAGCGGAAGTCGGCGTTGACGTAGCGGGGGGGCGGCAGGAGCGGCGCGAAGAATGCGTAGCTCGCGCCGTCGGGCTGGGCCATCGCGGCTTCGCCCCAGAGGTCGAGCTTCGAGGCGAGGGCGGTTTCGAGAGGCGGAAGGGAGGCGGGCGGTGCGGCGGCGTGGAGCTGAGCGAGGCCAAAGCCACCGCGGAAAACAGCAAGGAGGGCCAGTCGGGCGAGCGGGAAAGAGGACATGGGGCTAAAAATTTCCCCGGAGGCCAAAAATCCAGAGCGCGCCGTAGCGGTCGCTCTGGCGGAACTTGGCGTAGGCGGGCGTGAGCGGACCACGGCGTTCGAAGTCCTCGGGTTCGTCGGTCAAATTGCGGATGTTGGCGAACAGTGAGAGTTTTTTCGTGAGGTGATATTCGCCGGTGGCGTCGATGAGGCGACGCGGGGTGGCGAAGGTGAAGGTGTCGGGGCCGACGCTGCCGCCGGTGATGGCGGCGAGCTGCCGGCGGCTTTGGTAGGTCCAGTTGAGACGGAGGTTGAACTTCGCCCGGGTGAGGGAAATTCCGGCGCTGGCGGTGCGCGGGATCATGCCGGAAAAATTGTCGGCCTCGGCGCCGGTGATGCGCTGCGAGACGCCGCTGGCGAAAACCTGAATGCCCCGCGCCCAGGAGGGGAGAAACGTGAGCGACTGCCGGTATTGGAGATCGACGCCATCCATGTGCACGGTGCCGGGCAGATTGTATTGGGTGCGGACATCGAATAGCCCGTACTCAGCGGCATCGAGGCCGTGGATGGCGAGGAATTCGGGCGTGCTCGCGAGCGTGGTGTTCCCGAAGAAGTTTTCGAATTGCCGGCGATACGCGCCGACTGAGATCAGGCCGATGCCTTCGAAATAATATTCGAGGCCGAGTTTGCCGGTGCGCGCACTCCAGACCTTGATCGCGGTGTTGCTGAGGGAGATGAAATTTGTCGGGCCCGGCGGAGCTGAGAGGTCGGGCAGGGTGACGCCGCCGGCGTATTGGTTGTAGTTGGGCCGACCGACCGAGTGGTAGTAGGCCGCGCGGGCGAGCAGGTTTTCGCGGAGGTTGTAGCTCGCGTTCAGGCTGGGGAAGAAACGCAGGTATTCTTTTTCCACGTGGGCGCCGC